>NZ_ALVC01000160.1:0-6185 GCF_000293195.2 Sphingomonas sp. LH128 | reverse complement strand
GCCGAGGAACTCGCCGCCTGAACTCCGGCGGCTCCGCGCCAGCTAGCGGATGCGTACGCCTCGTCCATCCTCAACTATGATGATGGCCGCACCGCGGCACCGCCTCCGGAAGCAACGTGCTACGAACTGCGCGCTTGCCATGCTGGCCTCGACAAGAGCGGCCTTGAGACCTCGGGCGCTAACTCAAACTTATCGAAATCTAGTTGCTCGGAACGAGGCCGAAGTTGCCATAGTGAAGCACTTTATTCGCCTGACCTCAGATTCTCATAGGCTTCCGCAAGCTGATTCAGGAGGCTTTTTGCGCCGGCAGGCTTTCTCACAACTGGAACATCGCGCAGATGTTCGGGGATCATGACATTGTCCCCATAACCTGTCGCAAAGACAAATGGGATCCCCAGTGCGACAAGATGATCCGCAATCGGCTCCGACGTGTCATCGCCCAGGTTGAAGTCCAGGACAGCGGCATCCGGTTTGTAAGAACCTAGGCTGCGCATAGCGTGCGCAGCATCCGGCGATAAGCGCACTTCTTTAGCGCCAAGCTGGCGCAACAGTTCTTCGGTATCCAGCGCGATCAGAGACTGATCCTCGACCAGAAGGATGGAAAGACCATCCAGTCCAGGTACCGCCGCGCCCGTTCCAGCGTCCACAGCTTCCGATGGTGCTGGCGGAGATCCCTCGGCAACCAGAGAAGCAAATTTCGGAGGAATGACCAGTCGAGCGACTAGGCCGCTTTCCAGATAATCAAGATCGACCAGACCGCCAAGATCATAGACCATCGTCGTTTGAATGAGCTTCGAGCCAAACCCCTGGCGACTAGGAGCGAGCGTTGGCGGCCCGCCTGTTTCGGTCCAGCGGATCTCGCACCCTTCGCTTTCTGAGAACGTCCAGCTAATGTCGAGGCGACCTGTGGGTACTGACAACGCGCCATATTTGGCGGCATTGGTCATCAGTTCGTGGACAACCAATGCCAGGGTTCCGAAAGCCCGATCGTTGAGCCGAATTTTTGCGCCTGCGGCGATCACCCGCTCTGTTTCAGAACCATAGCGATGCAACCCGGCCTCGGCCTCTATTAAGGTTGCAAGATCGCCGCCCACAGCAGCACTCAGCGACTGGTCATGCGCAAAGGCAAGAGCGCGCAGGCGCCCTTCGAACGACGAGGAATAATCCTCGACCGAACCGGCATGGGCGCCAGTCTGCACCGCAATAGACTTGATCAGCGTGATGATATTTTTGACGCGATGATTAAGTTCGTCATTCAGCATCCGTCGCCGCTGATCGAGCCGCCCGCGTTCTTCGGCAGTGATTTCGTTTTGCTTCAGGAAAACATCGCGCAAATAGGTCCGCACGGTATCGGCCGCAGTCAAATCAGTTTCGCTCCAGGGACGGCTTTGTCCCCGTACCTCTTCGCGCCATGTCTCGAAGCTTCCGCGTGGGGTCAGCCGCTGCCCGTCTGGAGTATCGATGACGAGCTTGGTAGGTTTGCCCGCCCACTCAATTTCATGGGCCTCTTCGCTACGGAAAATCAAGAGATAATCACGCGGCATCGAGGTCAGCGGAATAGCAATGACGCCAGCAACCGATTGTCCGAAATTGACCTGTCCTGTGAGCTTACGCAAGTCCTGGGTATGCCAAAGGGCCAGCTGCGATGACGCGGAGCGCGGATGCACCTGCTCCTCCCCAGCGAGATAACGCACCAGTTCGAGCGCTTCATCATGCGTCGGAGTGACGCCACTCGCCGTCCATTGGTTTTCCGCCCACAGCCCGACGCCATCGCAGTCGAAAAGCTCGGAGAAGGCGTCCAGATGGTCACGCAACCCTTCCATCAGGGTTTCATCAACCGCCAGTCCAGCGAGGATCTTGTCGAGCCGTTCACGGGCTACGCTTGAAGCAACGATGTGGGCGCGCCGCTCGGCGACGGAGATTTGCAGGGAAAAATAATGCCCAAACAGCTCGGCGCCGACTCTCAAAGGAACCGGAACCACTTTGGGGCTCTCATGGTGGCAAGAGATGAGACCCCAAAGTTCGCCATCGATCAAAATTGAGATCGACATGGAGGCGTGAACGCCCATGTTCTGCAGATACTGGCAGTGTATGGGCGACACGGATCGCAGCTGCGCGAACGACATATCAATCGGCAGTTCGCCTGGCTTGATCGCCGGCTCCAAGGGCACCGGCGCGTAGCTGGCGTCTGCGATGGTCCGGATTGTATTGAGCTTGTAGAGTCGCCGCGCCTGGTAGGGGATGTCTGACGCGGGGAAATGCTGCCCCATAAAGCTCTCAAGCTCTGGCTGCTTCGCCTCGGCGATGACGCGCCCGGCACCATTATGCAAAAACTGATAGACCATGACGCGGTCGAAACCGAGCATCGCCCGAACTAGGCGGGCACCGGATTTCGCCAAGGCGCCGACCTCGGTCTCCACATTCACCCGCCGCATCAGCCCTTGAGTCAGGTCGAGCGCGTCCTTTGCGCTTTTCGCGCCATCCAGCGAGGGCTCGAACTCTACGATCAACCTGTCTTTATGGCTATGGACGATCATGTCGACTGGATCGGTGCCATGAAGCACCGTCATGCCAAGCTCGACGCCGGCAATCTCGCTACCGCCGGCCTTGGCGCTGGCATTCCGGACCGAATGGGCAGCTTCGGCCCCAATGATCTCTGCCAGGGGCATACCGGGCTTGATTGCTGCGCCATTGCCAAGAAGGTCGCCAGCGTTCACAGACGCAAACAAGAGCGTGAAATCTGTCGGTGACACCACCAGCATAACGCCGTGGGGCTGGATGCTGCCGGGAATCTGGATCGGTTCCCGATCACAGTTTGTCAGATCGACGGTCATGGCAGGTAGCTTCGCCATATCAATCGGCCCCTTGCGCGCGTTGGAACGCGTTGGCTACGATAAGCATCACGGGGAAACGAAAAACGACATAGGTCGTTTCGATGTCAAACGCCGTTGCAAATTTGTCTGTAAAAGGAGGCACTTCTAGATCCGAGCTGGGTGGCGTTTCCGGCCACGGGCAGGGGAATGCACACTCCACAGCCATTCACCGAAAAAACACAGAACGCGAGTTATGTGTGCGAGTAACATTGGTCAACCATGAGCTTTGTGCATAAGTGCACCAAGGCGCACAATTTTAATGCAGATTGATCAGGAGAGACCATGTCGGCGCCTACCCCGGAAGAATTGGCAGGCAATGCCCTACTAGCAACTCTGAGCGATAGTGATCGCGAGCTTCTAATGCCGCACATGCTGGTCTTTGACCTCAAGCCGCATGCGGTGCTGCAAAAGGCAGGGGGTGAAGTCGTGGACACATGGTTCCCGTGTGGCCCGGCGATGGCGGCCTTCTGTGTCAGGCTGAAAGACGGTCCGGCCGTCGAGGTCGCGCTGGTTGGCAGGGAAGGGGCTATCGGAGGCATCGTGTCAAATGGGAATGTCCCCGCTTTTGCGACTGCGCAGGTCATGTATGGTGGGCGCTTTTTGCGCATCAAGACGGCCGCGCTGGAACAAGCCAAGCTGGACTCTTTGACCTTACGCCATTGGTTCTCCCGCTACTCGGACTGTCTGCTGGCACAGGTCTTTCAGACCGCCGCCTGTAATGCCACCCATACAATCGCGCAGCGTACAGCAAAATGGCTGCTTGCAGCGATCAGCCGAACGCATTCAGCTGAATTTGCCATCACGCACGAGCAACTCGCGGAAATGCTGGGCGTGGGT
Organism: Sphingomonas sp. LH128; assembly: GCF_000293195.2. Taxonomy (NCBI): domain Bacteria; kingdom Pseudomonadati; phylum Pseudomonadota; class Alphaproteobacteria; order Sphingomonadales; family Sphingomonadaceae; genus Sphingomonas; species Sphingomonas sp. LH128. Next base: position 2,475 of record NZ_ALVC01000160.1, on the reverse strand, counting down.
CGATCATTTGTGACCCGTGTCATTTCAAAGCTGCGGGAGGCCGGAACGATCGAGACTCGCCGCGGTGTGTTCATCGTCAAGGATGAGCAGGTACTGCGCGATACCGCGTGCGACTGCACCACAACCATCGAGGACCATTTCGATACGGTGCTGCATGGGATTTATCCGCTGAATTGAATATTTTGATCGAAAACCACCAAAGCTTTTGCCCTGCAACATTAGCTCCCCCAGATGCGCAAATATGGGCAGGTAGCAGCGTCTCGTCTTCGGCCGTAGCGCTTGGGAGGCAAAACCTCGGACACTTGCTGACATCCTGAATCATGCCGACGCCCTGAAAGGGAAAGGGAGGGTGAAGGGATGAAAGGGAAGGCGAGGATTAGACGACCACCCGAGCATGCCCAACTTGATCGAGCGCTTCAATGCTGCGGAGCATTAACGATCAACGGCCACGAGGACATTTGAACAGCAATTGCAATTTCGCGCATTCCGTATTATACGGAATGCCGATAATTGTACGGATTGCGCGGTATCTGCGCGATAGCAGGAGATCAGGCCATGAGCTTGTCCATCGAAACCTTCCGCTCGAGTGAAGTCTCGAAGCGCTTCGGCTTCTACTACGATGAAGCCATGACCCACCCGATCGCGGTCGAACGCAATGGCGCCGCTCGTGTCGTGATGCTTCCTGCCGGAGAGTACGAACGCCTGGCGCGCCTTGATCACATCGCGCTCGCTCCCGAAGAACTGAGCGACGATGCGTTCAACGCGATCGCCAATGCCCAGCCTGTGCCCGAGTCCTACGATGCCAACAAGCTCCTGGACTGAGCCGCGTCCCGGCGAGGTCATCAATTATCTCTACCTCTGGCGGCACGAGCACGACCGGGGCGAGGAAGAGGGCCGTAAAATTCGGCCATGCATGGTCGTTGGCACGTACCTGAAGCATGGGCACTTGCGCGTCATCACGGTGCCGCTGACGACGCGGGATTATTCGCCCGAGCACTCCCTCGAACTTACCCCGCGCGTGATCGAGCATCTTCGCCTGGATACGCGCAGCCGTATCGTCTGGAACGATGTGAATGAATTCACATGGGTAGGGCCTGACGTTCGATCCGGCGCCAACGGCACCCCGGTAATTTGCGCCATGCCCGAGAAAATCTACCGCCAGGTCGCTGCCAACATCCTTGCGCGCCGGGTGAAGATCACGCACCGGACGGAATGAGGTCTATGGAAACGGCCTCATTCCTGACCATCAGCGCCTTCGGGATCATCGTCGTAGCCGCGACGATCATCGGCAACTTTGGCCTAACCCCGTTGGGGAAATGGTCCTTGCGTCTGGCGGGCGTAATTTTGATCGCAGCAGGCTTGCTGCTCGCTTGAAATAAGTTGCCGGCGACGGGCCGGTCGCGTTTGCCCTCTGCCTTTTGGCACCGAACATCTATCGGGTAGATCAACTCGGCGGTCAGCCGGTGGAGCAAATCATCATAATCCCGGCAGATTTGGCTGCGACGGATTTGAGGTCTACCATTAGTCTACCGTTTGCAGACTGCAAGGAAATGGATCGCCTAGGAAATCTGGAACGATTTTTATTGCGAGATTTGCAAATGGCGAGTCGCGTAGCAAAGGCCGCGACTTGACGTTCATAGTGCGCGGCGACCTTTAGGCGGCATTGCCATTCTGGCCATTCTGGCTATATTGGCTGTAAGGCTTCGACGGAGATTATCATGGCCACCAATGCCGAGAGCTTCGCATCCGTTGCTCTTACCGATTTCCATAACCACCCTGGCACTGTTGTCGATCAAAGCCAGCATGGTCCAGTCGTGCTGACGAAGAACAGGCGGCGCTATGCGGCCGTGGTCAGCATCGACTATCTGGATCGTGCTGCAGCTGCGCTTGAAGCGTTGCACGCCAATCGCCGGGTGTTCACCAGTGAGACCATGACCGATGACGACGCGGCGCGTATTGAAGCCAGCCTCCCAAGCGAAGCCGAAATCGCAGCAGGCCGCTTCGACTGGCAGCAGTAACGATCTGCCGCCGCGGCGCGGTGAGGTCATAAACTACGTCTACCTTTTTGCAGCCGAGCAAGCCGGAGGCCGAGACGAGGGCGTCAAGGAACGTCCTGTCATCGTTATCGCTGCCGATGGCAAAGGCTACATCGTCCTGGCCGTTACGACCAAAGGCGAGATCAACCCGTCCAACACGATCAAGATCCCCGGCGACGTCGGGAAGGCGATGGGCCTACCGTACCCTGAATCGAGCTTTGTCGTCGTCTCAGAGGCAAACAGTTTCGACTGGATGGGCTTTGATGTCCGCGCGCGAGCCAACGGCGACTACCGCTTCGGAATGGTAACGCCCGGGTTCTTTACGAAGATCGTCACCGAATTTCTCAGTCGCAGCGGGCGATCGGTCAACCGGCGCTGAGGACCTGAAGGCTTCTTTGGGGGCTGGACGATAATGATGGCGGGGGCGGGGGGGGGGGGT
>NZ_ALVC01000159.1:0-10447 GCF_000293195.2 Sphingomonas sp. LH128 | reverse complement strand
AGCCGTCCTTGCCGCCCGAGGCGTCGATCGAGGACACCGTGTACTCGGTCGCGTCCAGCAGCGGCTCGACGAAATACAGGCCCTTGTCGAAGTCGAACTTCTCGTCCCACAGGCGGTAGACGTGGCGCATCGTCTTCAGGTGCGCGAGCAATGCCTCGCGGTCGCCGTCCACCAGGTAGCGGCCCCATACCGAGTCCGCCATGTGGTCGGTGAAGTGGCGGTCGTTGCCGCCCTCGTACATGAAGTTGATGTAGTCGTCGGTGAAGCGCCGGTCGTTCAGCCAGCGGCCTTCGGCGATGTGGAAGCCGCTCGCGTCGTTGAGGCTGGCGTAAGGTTCGCGCTGCCAGTCGACGTCGTCGGCGAACTCGGTGGTGATGTAGCCCTGCGTGCCCAGATCGCGCTGGTGCGCACGGAACAGGCCCCAGCGGTAGTAGTAGACCGCGTCGATCTTCGCGTCCGAGGATTCGAAGAAGGGAATCCGCCCCTCGTACCACGCCGCGTCATTGCCGTAGCGGGCCTCGGCGATGGCCTCATGGTCCATCGGCGGGCTGGCGGCAGCGGCAAGCAGCGCCATGAAGGGCAGCGCCGCGAGGGCCAGTTTCTTGCGCACGTCAACGGTCCTTCCGTGAACGGCCCAAGCTGAGGGGGCTTCGACAAGCTCAGCCTGAGCGGGATTTAAAGACCTGTTCTCAAACCCGCTCAGGCTGAGCTTGTCGAAGCCCCCGCCGACAGCACCGGTCCCGGAACCTGTCCGGGACGGCACGTTGAAGCAATCGGAAGGGCGGCCGGTCCGTATCGGGTGTTGGGAGAGGAAGGAACTCCGACCCGTCCCGGCCGCCCTGAGCGGGGCACGCTGCGAGGAATGGCGTTCCCGCAGCGTGCCTCGCCGTATCAGTCGAACTTGAAGCGCACGCCCACCGCGAAAGTGCGGTCGATCAGCAGCGTGCTGGAGTTGAACTGCTGCGCGTTACCGACGTCGCCGAACTTGTAGTAGTTCTGCTGCTTCGCCTTGGTGAGGTTAACTGCGTCGAAGGTCACGCCGATATCGTCGTTGACGTTCCACGTCAGCTGCAGGTCGAGGCTCTTTTCAGGCGCGCGCCAGAAGCCGATCGGGTTCGCGAAGGAGCGGCCCTCGTTGCTCTGGAGGAAGCCCTTGCGCCAGATGTACGACAGGCGGGCACCGATCGGGCCGTTGTCGTAGGCCAGCGTCGCGTTGTACGACAGCTTCGACACGCCGAAGAACGCCGACTTGGTGGAGCCGGTGATCTCGCCCTGGGTGTTGACGACCGGGATCGTCTGCTCGGAGTCGAGGATCGTGGCGCTGCCGGTGAAGCCGAGGCCGTTGAGCGGGCCGGGCAGATAGGTCGGGAAGTAGGTCAGGCCCAGTTCCACGCCCTTCAGCACGCCGTCGGAGGCATTGACCGGACGGGTGATGTTGAACGTCTCGGTGTAGGTCTCGTTACGCGGCAGGTAGTTGTCCGGGATGATCTCGCGGCCCGTGAGCGGCACGACCAGCCCGTTGATCTCGCGGCGGAAGGCCGTCGCGTAGATCGCGCTGTTGCGCTCGAAGTACCATTCGATCGCAAGGTCGAAGTTCTTCGAATGGGTCGCGGTCAGGTTGGCGTTGCCCGCGCTGCCGGTGCCGAAGCCGATGCGCGACAAGTCGCCCGTCAGCGTGACGTTGGGGTTGAGATCGCCGAAGGCCGGACGGCGCAGCGTCTCGCCGTAGTTGAAACGGATGCGCAGGTTGTCAGTGATGCCGTAGCGCGCGGTGAACGAGGGCAGCCACTTGGCCGAGCCGGTCGAAACCCCGGTGCGGGCGAAGCCGTTGCCGCGATCGAAGTATTCGTAGTCGGTATCGATCTGCACATAGCGCACACCGGCCTGCAGCTGCAGCGGGCGGCCGAACAGTTCGATCTCGCCGTCCGCCATGAGGTAGGCGGCGGTATTGATCTCGCCGATGCCGAAGACGTGGCCGAAGCTCAGCTGGTCGGACAGCAGCAGCCCCGGGTTGACCGCCCGGTACAGGGTGCGGACCGCATCCTTGTCCATGGTGCGCGGATCGGCGAGGACCCAGCTGGTCGGAATGTCGGCGCGGCCGTCGAAGAAGCCGCTGTTGGTGAACGGCGTACCCTGCCCGAACTGGTCGAGCGTCACGCCCGGCAGGCCGCCCGCGCCCTGGTCACGCACGTAGCTGTCGGCCTTGCGGTCGTCGTAGCGGAAGCCCGCCTTGATGCGGCGCAAGAAGCCTTCGTCCCACTCGTACTCGCCGTCGAGCATCACGGTCAGCGCGCTGCCCTTGTTCTTCGTGCCGCTGTCGAACAGGTTGCCCACGGTCCACGCCGAAGCGTCGGTCAGGACGCCCGGATTGCCGAAGCTGTACGAAGGCAGGCCGCCACCGGCGTTGAAGTCCACGTCGATGTCGAGCGGCGCGCGATCGGTACGGATGGCGAAGAACGAGGTCTCGTTCTTGCTGTCCTGATAGGCGACGTCGGCCGTGATCTTGCCGCGATCGGCCACGTCCCACTTGGCGTTGAAGGCGTAGACATAGCTGTCGGTCTTGTTGGTCGAATAGTCGCCGCTGTTGAAGCCTGCGACCGCACCGGCCTGACGCGACTTGATGATGTTGGTGCCGTCATACAGCTCGAAGCTGTTGGCGACGTCAGCGGGCAGGTTGCCCCACCAGTCGACGAAGCTGAAGTTCAGGCTGTTGAAGGTCTTGCCCCGGAAGCCGGTGTAGAACACTTCGGCGGTGTAGACCGAGCGATCGTTCGGCGCCCACTGCAGCGCGGCGTTGACCGACGGGCGCGTGCGCTTGCCGTAGAGGTCGGAGGCGATCACCGCGTCGCGCGACAGGTAGTACGGCGTCTCGACACCGTTGATGTTCAGCGTCGAGCCGGGCGCGATCGGCAGGCCCGCGTCGAGTCCAGGCGTCCAGTTCTGGTTGCGGTCACCCGGGAAGATTCGCTCCAGCGGGGTCAGGCCGGAACCTGCAGGCGGGGTCTCGGTGGCGAACGGCACCATGGCGCCCGCCTGCAGGTTCTGGTTGCGATATTCGGCGCGGGTGTAGCTGGCGTTCACGAGGAAGCCGATCTCGCCGATGCCGGTGTCCCACTTGTCCGCCACGAGCAACGCGACGTTGGGGTTGGCCTTGTCGGCCAGCTCCGAATAGATGCCGCGCGCAAGGCCCGAGATGGTGAAGCCGTCGAAGTCGAGCGGACGGCGCGTCTGTACGTCGATCTGCCCGGCAAGGCCGGTCTCGATCTGGTCGGCCGAGCGGGTCTTGTAGACGTCGATCTTCTTGACGAGGTTGGCCGAGATGTCCTGCAGCGCGAACGAGGTGCCCGCCGCCGTGAAGATGTTGCGGCCGTTCAGCGTGGTCAGCGGATCGGTCAGGCCGCGGATGGTGATCGTCGCGGCTTCACCGCCGGCACGGTCGGTGACCTGAATGCCGGTGACGCGCTGCAGCGCCTCGACCACATTGTTGTCGGGCAGCTTGCCCACGTCCTCGGCGACGATCGAGTCGACGATCTGGACATTGTCCTTGCGGCTGTTGATGGCACCGACGATGGACGCGCGCACGCCGGTGACGATGATGTCTTCGGCGCTGGCATCATCTGCAGCGGCCTGAGGCGCGGTGCCCTGCGGAGCAGCGTCCTGAGCCTGCGCGACGGAGGCGAAGCCGAGAGCGAGAACGGATGCGGTGCAAAATGCGAATGGCTTGAACGCCATGATCAACCCTCCCAAGGGGGCTGGCCGATACCATGCCCCGAAACTGTGTGCCGCCTGATTATTAGTCGGACTATTTAGACGCAAGAGGAAAATGCATTGCTCCGACAAAAAGGATGCAGAGATGTGGCATATGGAGCGCACTTGTCGCTTTAGCGGGCGCATTCCCGGGCATCGACGTGCGATTAAATCAGACAATTAAACGCCATCGTCCCGGAGTTGATCCGGGACCGCTGGCCGTGAACAGCCCACCTCCCAGCAGGGTGCTTCCGGGCCAGCGTCCTCCTAAAGACCGCCACCGGTCCCGGATCAAGTCCGGGACGACGGCAGGCTCAATCCGCCAGCCAAGCCACGCTGGCGTCATAGGCGTCGGCCAGCACCACCCGGTCCCCGGCATGGGCGAGCGCCCTGCCCTCGAACGCGGACGAGGCGAAGCGCACGGTGCCGCTCGCCGGGCCGACCTCGCGGCGGAAACGGGCCGCCTCGGTCGCAGAGAGCGGCACGAGAGATACCGAGCCGTCGCCCCCGGCGACAAGGCAATGGTCCGGCTTGAGGATCGGCACCAGTTGCACGGTGCCCTCGCCCGCCTCGACCGAGCGGAACTGCGTCTGCGGCAACGAGGCATCGCTCACCGAAAGGCGCGCGCCCTCGGCAGCCAGCCGCACGGTGCGGCGCACGGCGGGGATGAAGCGCTCCGGCAGCGCACCATTGCCCACCGGCACGCCGAAATCCGGATTGCCGTTGCCGTCGAAATAGAGGCGCTGAATGCGGGTGTGACGATCGGGGTTGAACAGTGGGTCGCCCTCGATCTTCTCGTAGTCGCGGCCGTGGTAGACGAGGATGTCGCGGCCCTGCTCGTCCGTGGTGAAGCTGTTGTGGCCGGGGCCGTAGACAGAGGTTTCACGGCAGGTGACGAAGACCGGCTCCGGCGACTTGGTCCAGGCGCGCGGGTCCATCAGGTTGTCGGTCTCGCCGATCGACAGCAGCCCCAGGCAATAGCGCGCATCGGTGGCACTGGCCGAATAGCTCATGAACAGGCGGCCGTTCTTGACGATGACGGCCGGTGCCTCGGCGACCTTGTAGCCGCGCACTTCCCAGTCGAGCGTCGGCACCGTCAGGCGCGCTGCGGGCGCGGACAGGGTCAGCGCGTCCTTCATCGGCGCGATGTAGAGGTTGGAATTGGTCTCGATCCCCGGCTCGCGCTGCGCCCACGCGAAGTAGCGCACGCCCCGGTGGACGAAGCTGGTGGAATCGAGGTTGAAGCTGTCCCACGGCGCCTTGAATTCGCCCAGCACCGACCAGCCCCCGGTCATCGGGTCCGGCCCGTCGCAGACCACTGCATACGTGCGGATGCGGAACACGTCCTCGCCGCCGCCGCTGGGGCCGGCAGCGAAGTACATCACCCACTTGCCGGCGATCAGGTGCAGTTCGGGCGCCCACAGGAAGCCCGACATCGGCCCGCTCGATTCGTGGTGCCACAACACCCGCTCCTCGGCATCGGTGAGCCCGGCGAGGGTCTTCGAACGGCGCAGCACGAGGCGGTCGTACTCGGGCACAGAGCCGGTCATGTAGTACCAGCCGTCCTCGTGCAGGAACACCTGTGCGTCGGCCCGGCGCTTCACCAGCGGGTTGATCGCACCGGGGACATCAGGGGTCTGCGAGGTGCCGATCACGCTCTTGCCCGGCGCGGTGCAAGCGATCGGAAGCAGCGATGCAGCAGTGGCGAAGTTGCGACGCGACAGGGGGAAGTTCATCATGGCCTCTCCGGCGGTTCTGGTACGTTATGGTCGTGTTAGGTGCCGTTAGGCCCCCGTTGGGTGCCACCTTGAAAAAGGACGCCCCGGCCTTGGTTCAGGGCCGAAACCGGGGCGCCGTCAGGTGGGTGTTCAGTACTCGGCGACGGGCCAGCCGTCCGCGTCCCACCGCAGCGGCGCGATGCGCAGCGTGGGGCGGCCGTCGGCTTCCTTGTCGTAGGCGTGGTAGACGAGGTAGGTCGTGCCGTCCTTGTTAGTGAAGGCTCCGGCATGGCCGGGCCCGCGGAAACGCTGCTTTTCCTTCAGGTCGGAGCGCAGCAGGATGGTCCCCTCGCCCTCCATCATCGAACTGCCGTCACGGCCGAGATAAGGGCCGGTGATCTTTTTCGAGCGACCGACGACGGTGTAATACGTCGAGTTCACGCCCTTGCAGCAATAGTCGTAGGACGCGATCAGGAAGTACCAGCCGCCGTGCGGAATGATGAACGGCGCCTCTACCGGCGCCGCCGCTCCCGCAGGCGCGCGGCGGCGGGCGATGGAGTACGGTTCGGTGCCGGGCACGACCTTGCCGGTCTTCGCATCGAGCGGGAACAGCTTGAGACCGCTCCAGAAACTACCGAGCGACAGCCACTGGCGCCCCTGCGCATCGACGACGAAGTTGGGATCGATGGCGTTGAAGTCATCGTCCTTCGTGGACATGACGACGAGGCCATGATCCTGCCATTTCGCCTTCGGCCCCAGCGTCTTGCTGGTCGCGAGACCGATCGCCGAACGGTTGGAGCCGAAGGTCGAGACCGAATAGTACAGTCGGTATTCGCCGTTCACATACGAAATATCCGGCGCCCAGATACCTTCGGTTCCGGGAACAGCATCTTTCGCCCACGCCGGTATTTCGGAGAACACCGAACCGGCATCCTTCCACACCTTCAGGTCGGTCGAGGTCTTGATGCCGATATACTTGCCCACGGTGCTGAACACGTAATACGTGTCCCCCTCGCGGATGATGACCGGATCATGCACGACAAGGTCGCCGGAAAGCTGCGAATTCAGCGTCCCGGCACCCTTCTCGCCGACCTGCTGGGCGCTCGCGGAACTGGCAAGAGCCAGCGCCGCGAGACCGAGGAAGGCCGCCTTCATCACTGCAGTTCCAGCACCACCACCGACTTCGCCGGCAGCGTCACGACCATCTGGCCGCCCTGCACGCTCGCCCCGGTGAAGGCGGCGGGCTTGACGACGTCAGGCGCGTCGAAGGTGTTGTGCGAATTGATCGCCGAGCCCGTCAGAATACGGCCGGAAACCGCCGTTGCGCTAACGCCGTCGAGCTTGATCGTCACCGTGTTCGACTGGTTCGGATCGAGGTTCGACAGCGCGACATGCACCTTGCCGTCCTTCGCCTTCACCGCCGAGCCGCTGACCGCAGGCATGGTGAATTCGTCCTTGGAATACCACGGCGACTTGATCTCGAGCGGCAGCACGGTGGCGTCCTGCCAGGGCTTGTACATCTCGAAGACGTGGTAGGTGGGGGTCAGCACCATCTTGCTGCCCTGCGTGAAGATCATCGCCTGGAGCACGTTCACCATCTGCGCGATGGCGGTCATGCGCACACGGTCGGCGTGCTTCGCAAAGATGTCGAGGTGCACAGAGGCGATCAGCGCATCACGCAAGGTGTTCTGCTGCCTCAGGAATCCGGGGTGCGTCCCCTCGTCCTGCGCATACCACGAACCCCACTCGTCAACCGCGAGGAAGATGCGCTTCTCGGGATCGTACTTGTCCATGATCGCCGAGTGCTTGGTGATCAGTTCGTCCATGTGCCGCGCGCCGTTCAGCGCATCGGCCCAGCCGTACTCGTCGAAGTTCACTGCAGGCGCACGCGGCGGCCAGCCACCGGCGGGGTGGACGTAATAGTGCAGCGAGACGCCGTCGAGCTGGTTCGCCGCGACGCGCATCATCGTCTCGGTCCAGTTGTAGTCGTCGACGTTGGCGCCGGCCGCGACCTTCAGGATCTTGGTCCCGGCGGGCGGCTTGATGAAGGTGGCATAGCGGCGCGTCTCGTCCGCCGCGAACTCGGGGCGCATGTTGCCGCCGCAGCCCCACAGCTCGTTTCCGACGCCGAAGTACTTGACCTTCCACGGTTCCTTGTGGCCGTTCTTGGCGCGCTCATCCGCCAGCGAACCGGCGGGCGAGGTCATGTATTCGACCCATTCGGCCATTTCGCGCGGAGTGCCGTTGCCGACGTTGCCCGCGACATAGGCCTCGGCGCCGACCTGTCGGATCAGCTCGAAGAACTCGTGCGTGCCGACCGCGTTTGGCTCGGTCACGCCGCCCCAGTGGGTGTTGATCTTGACCGGGCGCTTGGCCTGTGGGCCGATGCCTTCACGCCAGTTGTATTCGTCGGCGAAGCAGCCGCCGGGCCAGCGGATCACCGGAACCGACAAGTCCTTCAGCGCCTTGACGACGTCGTTGCGGAAGCCGTTGGTATTGGGGATCTTGCTGCCTTTGCCGACCCACAGGCCGCCATAGATGCCCTCGCCCAGATGCTCGGCGAACTGGGTGAAGACGTCCTTGTTGTAGACCGGGCCGGGCTTGCCGCCCTCGATCGTGGCGGTGGTGGGCTGGCCACCCGTATCGGCCGAAGCCGTCTGGCTCAGGGGCGCGGAAAGCACCGTCGCTGCCATCAGCATGGCGAGCGACGTGCGGCGGAAGAACTTAGTCATTTCAGTCCCCTCCCTAGGGAATCAATCGTGGAATTCGTCCACCAGCTTGCGGTGGCCGCGCAGGAATGCGTCGGCGACGAGTCGCAGCGGCGCCACGTCCACGTCGCTGCGGCCACCCCGGATGAGGCTGGCGAAGCGCGCGTAGAGGCCCGGATATTCCATGTCTTCGGCATGCTCGGTGCCGCTCGGAAGCGTCAGCACCGCGCCGCCGTTCGACAGCTTGAGGGTTCCTTCGTCCGTCTCTACGACGATGTCCCACGACTGCGGGCCGGTCTGCCGCCAGTCGAGGTCCATGTGGATCGGCGCGCCAGCGGTGTCGCGGAACTCGATGTCGGCGGCGATCGGCGCGGCACGGTTGGCCGGGATCTCCAGCGTCGCACCCTGCAGGAACATCGGGCGCGGCAGGATGTGCGTGACGATCGAAAGCGCATTGATGCCCGGATCGAACACGCCAAGGCCGCCCGGCTCCCAGATCCAGGCCTGGCCCGGATGCCACACGCGCACGTCCTCGCGCCACACGATCGAAACCTTCTCGATCTTGCGGTCGGACAGCCACGCGCGCGCCGGGGCCACGCCCGCCGCAAAGCGCGAGTGCCACGAGGCGAACAGCGTCGCGCCGACCTTCTCGGCGCGGCTTTCCAGCGCCACGACTTCGGACAGCGTCGCGCCCGGCGGCTTTTCGAGGAACACGTGCATGCCCTTCGACAGCGCCTGCACGGCAAGGTCATAGCGGACCTGCGGCGGCGTGCAGAGCGCCACCGCATCGATCGCCGGACCATTCGCGATCAGTTCGTCGAGGCTCTTCGCGTGGGGCACGCCCTCGACGCCCGGATCACGCGGGCTGACGGTGGCGGCGAGGCTGAACGCCTTGTTCCCGGCGATGGCGGGAAGGTGCTGGTCGCGGGCGATCTTGCCCACGCCCACCACCGCAATGCGGATCGGGTCCATCGATCAGAGCGCCTTCACCGCGAAGGCGCGCTCGGGAACGCGGACCAGCCTGTTGGCGACCGGCAGCGTGAAAGGTGCGGCCGAAATCTCGAACACGTCGCCTTCCTGCGTCTGCACGCCGTCGCTGAACGAAAGCGTCGCGGTGCCGAAAAAGTGGACATGCACGTCGCCCGCGCGGCGGAACAGGTCGTACTTGAAGTGGTGATGCTCAAGGTTCGCGAACGTATGCGACATGTTACCCTCGCCCGAGAGGAAGGGCTTTTCCCAGATCGTCTCGCCACCCCGGATGACCTTGCTGGTGCCCTCGATATGCGAGGGCGGCGTGCCGAGCAGCAGCTCTGGGCCGAGCGCGGCCTGACGCAGCTTCGAGTGGGCCAGCCACAGGTAGTTGTGACGCTCGGTAACGTGGTCCGAATACTCGTTGGCAAGCGCGAGGCCGAGGCGGTAGGCAGTGCCGTCCTCGCCGATCAGGTAGATGCCTGCGAGTTCGGGCTCCTCGCCGCCGTCCTTGGCGAAGGCAGGCATTTCGAGGTCGTCGGTCGGGCCGACGAGCTGCGAGCCGTCGCCCTTGTAGAACCATTCCGGCTGCTGGCCGACTTCGCCCGGCGCGGGCTTGCCGCCTTCGAGGCCTTCCAGGAACATGCGCATGGAGTCGGTCGGCTTCTCCTCGGAAGCGGCCGCCTTATGCATCTTGTCGCGACCCTCGGCCGAGCCGAGGTGCGTCAGGCCAGTGCCCGCGAGCAGCAGGTGTGCGCCGTCCTCGTGGTCGATCGGCGCGAGCAGGCGGCCCGCCGCGAACTCGGCGGCGATATCGACGGCTTCGCCCTGCCCGGCATCCTTGGCGGCCTCGGCAAGCGTCTGGCCCGCAGCGATCGCGCCAAGCGCGAGTTCACGCACCGAGGCGATGCCCGGTAGGAAATGCGCGGCATCACCGTCGGCGAGAATGACGGAACGAACGCCCTCGGCGCTCAGGTGCTGGAGCAGGCGAAGATAAGTCATGGGTACTCTCCCAAAGGCGGCGCGCTTCTTGAGAGCGCGCCGCCCGGATGGTTGGATCAGATCAGTTGAGGGTCAGAGTGCCATCGATCAGGCGCGGGGCGCCGTCACCGAAGGCATCGTCACGCAGTTCGGCCGGAAGCAGCCCCTGCGCAAAGTTCTGGTAGCTGACCGGACGCAGGTAGCGGTCGATCGCCATGCTGCCGACCGACGTGGTGCGCGGGTCGGAAGTCGAGGGGAACGGGCCGCCGTGGACCATCGCGTGGCACACTTCGACGCCGGTGGGCCAGCCGTTGACGAGGATGC
>NZ_ALVC01000158.1:0-5351 GCF_000293195.2 Sphingomonas sp. LH128 | reverse complement strand
GATGGTCGCGACGTTGTTGTTGCTACCGAAGGCGTAGCTACCGCCCAGGGAGATGTTGACCTTGTCCGCCACGCTGGTGCTGAGCCCGGCAGCGACGGTCGCATAGCCCTTCGGATCGACGCCCTTCAGTGCGAAGGTGTTGCCGTCCGGATCACCCAGGTAACCGACCGTGCGCGTGGTGCCCGCATCACCCTGGAAGGTGTAGGCGAGGCTGGCGTACGGGCGCAGGGTGAAGGCTTCAGTCTGCGTGGCAACCGTGGCGAAACGAACGCCCAGGGTCGGCTCGAAGACGCTCTTGCTGTCGCCCTCGACCTTGAGGCCGAGACCGGCGCCGCCCTCTTCGGTGAAGCCCTTGGTGCTCCAGTGACGGATCGCCAGTTCACCGAAGGGCACGATTTCCACATCGCCCTGGCCGAAGTTGTACGACACGCCGAGGCTGCCGTCCCACTCGCTGCCGTTGAAGTCTGCGGTGACCTTGCGGGACAGCAGGGCCAGATTACGCTGCGCGTCGAAGCTCGAGAAGCCGTAGACGAACTGCGCGTTGACCGAGAGCGGACCGAAGCCCTGGGTCCAGTAGGCACCCAGCGAGTAGGTCTTGCCGTCCACCTTGACCGGCTGGCCCTTGGCATCGACGTTGTGGCGGGCATAGCCGAAGCCGAAGCCGAAGGCGCCGGTTTCGTTATAGGCGATGTCGAGGCCAGCGGCCGCGCCATAGCTCGTCGCGTCGATCTTTGCCGCACCCGAGTCGGTGCCGCTGAACTTCGCGAAGTTGCCGATCGGCGCGATCCACAGACCGGCGGCACCAGCCTGACCGTCACGACGCTGGGCAAGCTGGTCGAGCTGTCCCTGGAACGCGACGTTCTGGCGCAGGTTGGCCAGCGAGCCGTAGATCGAGGCCGAGGCCAGCTCGTTGAACACCGCTGCAGCCTGCGCCGCAGAGAGGTTCCAGTCGAGGTTCGACACGAGGTTGGCGACGTCCTGGATCTTGTTCAGTTCGTCGATCGAGGCGTAGCTGCGCACGCCCGATGCATCGTCGACCAGAACCTGCACCACGCCCGGGATCGCCTTGTCGAGAGCGACGGCGGCTGCGGCCGCGTTCGGGCTGGTCGCCGCCGTGCCGTAGCTGACGCGGGTGGCTTCGACCGAGACGGTGCCGCCCGAGGTCTTCGAGGCCAGCGTCACGAACTGAGAGTTCAGGTTGCTGACCACCGAGACGGAGCCGGAAACGGTTCCACCGACGGTGAAGAGGTCCGCGCTTTCTCCGCCAAGGAAGATCGAGCCGGTCGGGACATAGACCTGCACCTTGCCGCCAAGCACCAGGTTGCCGCCCACGGTGATCGACGAAGGCGAATTGATCGCCACGCCTGCCGCTTCGGGGGTGGTGTAGGCAAGACCCGAACCGGTCAGCACGGTGGTGATCGGGGCGAGGAAGTCGGTCGAGGTCGAGACCGGTGCAACCGCGGTCTTCACCAGCGTGCCGTTGAGGCCGATGGCCAGCGTACCGGCAGTCGTGAAGTTGCCCGAGACCACCAGGTCCGTACCCACGATTGTGGGCGTGGTGCCGGTGATGCTGGCGCCCGAACCGGTATTGGCCGGGGTCACCAGCGTACCGACGATCAGGGTGCCGTTGGCGCCGACGGCGACGTCACCGTTGATGCCGAAGGAACCATCGACCGGCGGGGTAATCTCCGCCGTGCCCGAGTTGACGTTCAGCTTGAAGCTGCCGCCGGTGGCGCCTGCCTCGAGACCGGCCGACCACACGGCATCGGCATCGATCGTGTCGGCGGGAACGTAGGCCGGGCCGACCAGGGTCAGCTTGCCGCCGTTCACGTTGACCACGGTGTCGGTGTTGTTCTCTGCGAAAAACGAACCGGTGGTCTGCGAACCCGTGTTGAGGTTCACCGTCGCGGCGACATTGCTGGTCTTGAACGTCGCGTCGGCGGTCTCGTAGTCCGCACCAGTGACGTAGACGTTGCCTTCCAGGATACCGTTCTGGTTAACGGTGTAGGTCTGGGTGGACAGCGTCGCAGCCGGGGTGAAAATCTCTTCCGCGTCGAGATCTCCTGACGACGATGTCGAGGTGATGGTAGCCACCCCAACGCCGTTCGGCACGGCCATGCCAAGCCAGATATCGCCTTCCACAGTCCCGCTGTTGGTCACCGTGCCGGTGGCACCGGCGACTTCGATGTACGAAGTGGTGCCGCTGTTGGTGACCGAGGCGGCGCCGCCGACCGGCGTGTAGGTCTTCGTACGGGTGATGGTGTGGGTGGACGGGCTCAGGTTGATCCAGTCGTCATCGACTTCGACGTAGCTTTCGCTCACGCCGCCGGCATAGGCGACAAGAGCCGCCGCTTCGCCGCTGTTGGTGACCGAGGCGGTCTTGAGACCCTCAGCCACTGCGGCACCGGCGATCGTCCCGGCATTGGTGACGCTTGCCGCGTTGCCGACCAGCGTTTCGGCATAGCTGTAGTTCTGCGTGACCACGCCGGTATCGGCGTAGGTGCGCGTGACCGTGCTGGTCGTGTCGGTGAAGCTGCTCGACGCATAGGCCGAACCATCGACGCTCGATCCCGCCGCGACGGTGATGGTCGCACCACCGAGACCCGATGCGGAGACGTCAGAGACGCTGGGCGTCGCCGTGCCCACGCCGTCAGCCTTGAAGGCCGCCGAAGTGTCGATAACGACCGAGGCAGTGCCGCCCGAATTGGTGGAGCTGCTGGTGCTGGTGTAATCGGTCAGTACCGGCGTGGCCGTCGTTCCGGCGGAAGTCCATTCGGTCGAGGTCGCCGAGTTGAAGCCGACGGCGTAGGCATCAACATAGCCGCCGACCTGGCCGGTGACCGTTGCCGAGGCATTGCCACGGACTGCCGACACGACGAGGCTTCCTTCGACAAGGCCGTCGACGGCTGCCGAAGCGTTGCCGGATGCGGCGGCGACCTGCGAGGACCACGCTTCGGTCTGGGTCCGGGTAGAAGTCCCGGCCTCGGGGTCGAAGGCATAGAGGTTGGTGCTGGTCAATGCCGTGTCGGTGCCTGCGGCTGATACCGCCACATTGCCGAGCACGCTGGCACCCGCTGCGACCTGAGCCGAGGCCGAAGACACGCCCGCGACGTTGAGCGAGCCGTTGACTTCGCCCGATCCGCTCACGTTACCGACTGCCGCACCGCCGGTGACGGTGCTGGCATAGCTGTCCGCATAGTCGGAACCGATCAGGACCGAAGGCGAACCGGCGTAAGTATCGACCGAGTTGGAGGTGCTCTGCGTGCTGGCGATGCCGCTCGCGTTCGAATTCACCGATCCGTCGACGATGCCGGAGACGGTGACAGTGCTACCCGTGGTGCCGTTCGAGGAAACGGTCTGCGACCCGAAGTAGGCATCCGACACATGGCCGGTGATGTTCACCGTGCTCGTGCCTGCGGCGGAGACCGAGGAACCCGTCGACGCATAAGTGTAAGTCGACGTGTTGTTTTCCGGCGCCGCAGCGTCGGTCACATAGAGGTCGGTGGAGGTCCATTCGCTTTGCGACGTACCCGTGCCCAGCCCGGCCGACGAGGCGATCGAGCCGAAGACCGTACCCGAAGCGTTGACCGTGCTGTTGCCGGTCGCTTCCTGGGTGATGTTACCCTCGGTGACAGGGGAGAAGCTCACCTGGCCGTTGGTGCCCGAATAGGTGCCCGTCACGTTGCCGGCGATGCCGGTGGTCTGCGAGGAACCCGTCTCGGTGTAGGTGACGGTGGTGACGTCGCCTTCGATAACGGTCGCGAGGTTCTCGGAGTAGGTGCTCGCCGTGTCGTTGCCACCGACGTTCACATACGTCGAGCCGACAACCTGGCCGCTGTTGGTGACGGTGGCGTCATTCAGCGCGGTGACCGATACGTTGCCGCGAACGTATCCGGCGTTGTTGAAGGTGGCATCGCCGCCCGCACGGGTGGAGGTGTTCTCCTGGCTGTAGCTGTAGTCGCCGGTGACCGGGTCGGAGCCCGTGCTGGTCGTGGCGGAGGTGCTTTCGTAGCCGGGACGGGCACCCAGGTACACCGAGCCGTTGATGATGCTCGATGCGGCCGAAGTGACCGACGCGCTGCTGTTGCCGTAAGCCGTCACGTCACCGCCAACGGTCGCACCCGAGCCGACCGCAACCGAGGCCGACCCGTCCGCGAACGTGCTGCTGCTGTTGCTGACGCTGGTGTCCGTCTCCGCCGTGTAGGCGCTGTCGTAAGTGGTGTTGGCAATGTTGGGCTGGCGTGCGGTGATGCTGCCGTCGACATCGCCATTGGCGATGACCGAGGCGCCTGCATCGCCGACAGCGTTGATGCTGCCGCCGACCGAGCCGCCGGTGCCGACCGTGACGCTCGAAGCGCCGCCCGAACGGGTGCTGGTCTGGGCGTAAGTGCTGCCGGTCAGGTCGCCATCGGTGTCGTAGCTGCTGCTTCCGGCGTAGGTATAGTCGGTTCCGTTGGAAACCGCGTTGATGCCGCCGGCGATTTCGCCGTCGCTGGCCACACTCGCACCGGCGTCGCCGGTCGCGTTGATGCTGCCAGCGACGGAGCCGCCTGCGCCCACGGTCACGCTCGAAGCGCCGCCGGACTGGCTCTGGGTCTGGGTATAGGCGCTACCGGCGAACACATCGTCGGCATCACGCGTTTCGGTGGTGACATAGCGATAATCGTAAGTCGAGGACGAGGCATTGACGCCGCCGGTGCCGACCTTGCCGTCAACGGCAACGGTGGCCCCGCCAACGGCGCTTGCCGAGACGCCGGTGACATCGCCATCGGCGCCGACGGTAACCGCCGCAGTGCCGGTCGCGGCGCTGAAGCCGTAGTCGTACGTGGTCGTAGTCGCATCCGCGACCGCAGCGTTGCCGCCGCTCCACGACGTGCCCGAACCGGTGGCGCCGACGGCCGAGACCGCGCCGGCCACGGCGTTGACGCTGACGCTCGCGTCACCCTGGTTGGCGGTGGCCACGAGATTCGCGCCCGTCACGCCGTCTGCCAGGGTAGCATCGCCGTTCTGGGTGATCGCGGCGTTGCCGCCCTCGATGGTCGAGGTGGTGATGCCGTCCGCCGTGGTGCTGGTCGCCTGCGAGAACGCGGTCGCACGCACGCCGTTGAACTGCGACGCTGCGATCAGGGAGCCGCCTGCAGCCGTCGTCACCGCAACGTTGCCGAAGCCGGTGCCGTTGATGCTGCCATAGACGGTGCCGGCATTGGTGATCGAAACGTCGCTGCCGAAGTTCGTCGCCTGCACGCCGCCCGTGACGAGGCCGTTGTTGGTCGGCCGTGAACAATGCGATGTTCGTTTCGGCGACGGGTAGATTGCGTCCGATGTGCCGTGAGGGGTTTATCGAACTGGTA
>NZ_ALVC01000157.1:0-45662 GCF_000293195.2 Sphingomonas sp. LH128 | reverse complement strand
CCGACGGCCTCGACGGCCTCGCGACGATGCCAGTCATCATCGCGGCGGGCACGTTTGCGATCATCTGCTACCTCGCGGGCCGCGTCGACTACGCCACGTACCTCGGCATCCCGCATGTTCCGCGCGCGGGCGAACTGGCGATCTTCTGCGCCGGGATCATGGGGGCGGGCCTCGCCTTCCTGTGGTTCAACGCGCCGCCTGCCGCCGTGTTCATGGGCGACACCGGCAGCCTCGCCCTCGGCGGCGCTTTGGGGTGCATCGCGGTCGCCGCGCATCACGAGATCGTGCTGGCGGTGGTCGGCGGGCTGTTCGTGCTGGAGGCGGCCTCGGTCATCATCCAGGTCTTCTGGTTCAAGCGCACCGGCCGCCGCGTGTTCCGCATGGCGCCGATCCACCACCACTTCGAGCAGAAAGGCTGGAAGGAATCGACCGTCGTGATCCGCTTCTGGATCATCTCGATCGTCCTTGCGGTGCTGGGCCTCGCCACTCTGAAACTGCGTTGAGGAGGGCAGGCGCGTGATCGTCTCCCCCATCTTCGCCGGCAAGCGCTACGCGGTCCTCGGCCTTGCGCGTTCGGGCCTTACCGCCGTCGCAACGCTGGTGGAGAGCGGGGCGCACGTCATGGCCTGGGACAGCCGCGACGAGGCGCGCCAGCAGCTGTGCGAGTGGACCGACTGCGGCAAGGTGGAACTGGCCGACCCGGTCAGCGCCGACATTACCGGCTATGACGGCGTCGTCGTCTCGCCCGGCATTCCGCTGAACCGCCACCCCATCGCCGAAGCGGCCGAGCGTGCAGGCGTGCCGGTGATCGGCGATATCGAACTTTTCGCGCTGGCCCGCGCCAGCCTGCCCGCGCACCGCGTGGTCGGCATCACCGGCACCAACGGCAAGTCCACCACCACTTCGCTGGTCTGCCACCTGCTCGAAGTCGCGGGCGTTCCGGCGCGCGCGGGCGGCAACATCGGCGTGCCGGTGCTCGGCCCTGAGCCTTTGCCCGAGGGCGGCGTCTACGTGCTCGAACTGTCGAGCTACCAGATCGACATCACCCGCAGCCTCGACTGCGACGTGGCGGCGCTGCTCAACATCACCCCCGACCACCTCGACCGCTACGACGGGTTCGAGGCTTACGCCGCCTCCAAGGGGCGCCTCTTCTCCATGCAGGGGCGCGAGCGGCAGGCCGTGTTCGGTGTCGGCGACAAGGAGACGCGGTCGATCGCCCATATCGAGGCCGCGCGCCGCGCGCCCGGTCTGGTGCGCTTTGCGGACGGGGCCGACCTCGTCGAGATCCAGAAGGAATGGCCCTCGCTGCAGGGGCCGCACAACCTCCAGAACGCCGCCGTGGCCGTCGCCATCGTCGAGGCGCTGGGGGTGAAGAAGGCGCAGTGGCGCAAGGGCCTGCGCACCTTCAGCGGCCTCCCGCACCGCATGGAGCGCGTCGCGGTGGCGAACGGCGTCACCTACATCAACGATTCCAAGGCGACCAACCCGGCCTCCACCGCGCCCGCGATCGCGGCATTCCCGCCGGATCCGGAGCCGCGCATCCACTGGATTCTCGGCGGTCTGCCCAAGGGCGACAACCTCGACGAGTGCAAGCCGTTCTTCGGCAACATCGCCGCCGCCTATACCATCGGTGACGCGGGACCGCTCTTCGCGGAAATCCTCTCGCCCTACACGCAGGTCCATCGCAGCGAGATGATGGCCGAGGCGATCCGTCAGGCGATGGCCGCGGCCAAGCCCGGCGACGTCGTCATGCTGTCACCGGCCTGCGCCAGCTTCGACCAGTTCCGCGACTATGAGGCGCGGGGTGACGTGTTTCGCCAGATCGTCGAGGCGCTTTTGGCCGAAAACGCCAAAGGGGAGCAGGACTGATGGCCACCCTTGCGCAAGGCCCGAACGCGCAGCGCTACAACCGCAACCGTCGCAGCCAGATCGCGATCTGGTGGCAGGAGATCGACCGGCCTACGCTGGTCCTCGTGCTGATCCTGATGGCGATCGGCGCGGTCGCCGTGGCGGCGGGTTCGCCCGCGAGCGCCAAGCGTCTCTCGACTTCGGTGGAGAAGCTGCGTTCGCTGCACTTCTTCTACCTGCACATGCGCTGGCAGTTGCTGGGCCTTGCGGCGATGTTCTGGGCCTCCAGCCTGACCAAGGAGAGCGCCCGGCGCTTCGGCATCCTGCTCGGCGCGGCGATGCTGTTCGCGCTGGTGCTGGTGCCGATCGTCGGGTCCGAGGTGAACGGTGCCAAGCGCTGGCTGCGCTTCGGCATCTCGCTCCAGCCGTCGGAGTTCCTCAAGTGCGGCTGGCCGATCCTGCTGGCATGGATCGTCTCGTGGCGCGCGCGTGATCCGCAGATTCCGGTCGTCGGCATCTGCTTCGCGGTGATGGGCCTGCTCGGCGCGCTGCTGATGCTCCAGCCGGACTTCGGCTCGACGATGCTGTTTTCCGGCGCGTTTCTGGTGATGATCCTGCTGTCGGGCATCGACGTGAAGCGCATCGGGATGTTCGCGGGCGCAGGCATCGCGGGTCTTGTCCTGATGTATTTCACTTATGACAACGGCCGCAACCGCATCGACAACTTCCTGTTCGGCGGCTCGGCCTTCGATCAGGTGGACCTCGCCCAGCGCACGCTGCTCAACGGCGGGTGGACCGGGCTCGGCTTCTGGATGGGCACGCGCAAGATGGCGCTGCCCGAGGCGCATACCGACTACATCTTCTCCGTCATCGGCGAGGAGTTCGGCCTGCTCGCCTGCATGGTCATCGTGATCCTCTACCTGGCGATCCTGACGCGGGTGATCCTGCGATTGGTGGACGAGGAGGATCTGTTCACGGTGCTCGCCGCATCGGGCTTCGCCGCGCAGTTCGGCGGGCAGGCCTTCATCAACATCCTCGTCAACCTGCAGCTATTCCCGTCCAAGGGCATGACCCTGCCGCTTATCAGCTATGGTGGTTCCTCCACCGTGGCGATGTGCCTCTCCATGGGCCTGCTGCTGGCGGTGACGCGGCGAAACCCGTTCATCCAGCGCGAGAAGTTCAGCCTGCGCGCCATCGGAGATATGTCATGAGTTCGGTTTCGCGCCACTACGTGCTTGCGGCCGGCGGCACTGGCGGACACCTGATTCCCGCCTTCGCGCTCGCCGCCGAACTGCACGCACGCGGCCACCACGTGGCGCTGGTGACCGACGAGCGCGGTGCCGCGATCCCCGGCAAGCCTGCGTACCTGACCACCCACGTCCTGCCGCAGGGCCGCATCGCGGGCAGGAACCCGCTCGGCTGGCTCAAGGGCGCGAAGGGCGTGCTGGCCGGTCGCCGCATGGCGCTGCGCCTGTTCGAGAGCTTCGAGCCGACCGCCGTGGTCGGCTTCGGCGGTTATCCGGCGATGCCGACGATGCTGGCCGCGCGCGCCGCGAAGCTGCCGATCGTGCTGCATGAGCAGAACTCGGTGCTCGGCCGCGTAAACCGCTGGTTTGCCAAAAAGGTGGACGCCATCGCCACCTCGGCCGAGAAGACCGAGAAGCTGGACCCGGCGCTGGCTGGCAAGGTCACCGTTGTTGGCAACCCGGTGCGCGAGGATGTGCTGCGCCTGCGCGAGCAGCCGTACCCCGAATTCACCGAGGACAGCCTGTTTCGCATCCTCGTCACCGGCGGCAGCCAGGGGGCGCGGGTGCTGTCGGATGTCGTGCCCGAGGGACTGGCGATGCTGCCCCCGGCGCTGCGTTCGCGCCTGCAGGTGATCCAGCAGGCCCGCGCCGAAGACATCGAGCGCGTGCGCGAACGCTACGCCGCGCACGGCATTCCGGCGGAACTGGCGACCTATTTCGAGAACATGGCCGAGCGCCTTGCAGGGGCGCACCTGTTCATCGGCCGCTCGGGCGCCTCGACGATTGCGGAACTGACCGCCGTAGGCCGTCCGGCGATCCTGATCCCGCTGCCCTATGCGATGGACGACCACCAGAGCGTCAACGCGCGCGAGATGGTCGCGGGCGGCGGCGCGCGGGTGATCCGTCAGCCCGCCGTCACCACCGAGAATCCCGACGCCTACAAGGGCGACAAGCGCAACGCGCTGCTCAGCGAACAGGCCGAGGTCCATCAGAAGATGGCCAAGGACTTGTGCCTGCAGATTCAGGCGATCGCGCAGCATCCCGAGACGCTGGCCAATGCCGCGCATGCCTCGTGGAACTGCGGCTATCCGAACGCCGCGCGTGATCTGGCCGACCTCGTCGAGAGCTTCGGCGCGGCGCCGATCATGGACGTCATTCGCATGGAAAAGGCCAGCGCCCCGCAAGGCGGTGAGGCACTGGCAATGGAGAATATGAAGTGAAGGGCGTCGGCACCGAAATCGGGACCATCCATTTCGTCGGGATCGGCGGCATCGGCATGTCGGGCATCGCCGAGGTCATGCACAACCTCGGCTACTCAGTGCAGGGCAGCGATATCGCCGAGGGCTATGTCGTCGAGGGCCTGCGCGCGCGCGGGATCAAGGTGATGATCGGCCACGCCGCTGAGAACGTCGAGGGCGCGGCGGTGGTCGTCACTTCGACGGCGGTGAAACGCGAGAATCCCGAGGTCGTCTACGCCCTTGAACACCGCATCCCGGTGGTGCGCCGCGCGGAAATGCTGGCCGAACTGATGCGGCTCAAGAACACCGTCGCGGTGGCGGGTACGCATGGCAAGACCACCACGACCTCGATGGTCGCGGCGCTGCTCGATGCGGGCGGCGTGGACCCGACGGTCATCAACGGCGGCATCATCAATTCCTACGGATCGAACGCGCGCCTCGGCGCGTCGGACTGGATGGTGGTCGAGGCCGACGAGAGCGACGGGTCTTTCCTGCGTCTCGACGGCACGATCGCGATCGTCACCAACATCGATCCCGAACACCTCGATCATTACGGCTCGTTCGACCGGATCAAGGAATCCTTCGTCGAATTCATCGAGAACGTGCCGTTCTACGGCGCGGCGATGCTGTGCATCGATCACCCCGAAGTGCAGGCGATCATCCCCAAGGTGCGCGACCGCCGCGTGGTGACGTACGGCTTCTCCGCCCAGGCCGACATTCGCGGCGAGAACGTGACGCCGATCCCCGGAGGCAACCGCTTCGACGTGGCGCTGCGCCAGCGTGACGGCAGCTTCCGCCGGATCGAGGGCATCGAACTGCCGATGCCGGGCCGCCACAACGTCCAGAACGCGCTCGCCGCCGTGGGCGTGGCGGTGGAGATGGGCTGCTCGGACGCCTGCATCCAGACCGGCTTCTCCAAGTTCGGCGGCGTGAAACGGCGTTTCACCAAGGTCGGTGAAGTGGAACTGGATGGCGGCAGCGTCACCGTGATCGACGACTACGGCCACCACCCGGTAGAAATCCGCGCCGTGCTCGCCGCCGCGCGCGAGGGCGTCCAAAACCGCGTCATCGCAGTGGTGCAGCCGCACCGCTTCACCCGCCTGCGCGACCACATGGAAGATTTCCAGGGCGCCTTCAATGACGCCGACGTGGTCTATGCCGCGCCGGTCTACGCGGCGGGCGAGCAGCCGATCGAGGGCGTGGACAGCGCGGAGATGGTCTCGGGCATGAAGGCGCGCGGGCATCGTTCGGCGCAGGTCATCGCGGGCGCGGACGCGCTGGCGGAGGTGCTGGCGGGCTCGATCCAGCCGGGCGACATGATCGTGTGCCTCGGCGCGGGCGATATCACCAAGTGGGCAGCCGGCCTTGCCGACAGCATTCGCGTGCGGAGGGCGGGGTGACACTCACGTTCGATCAGACGGCGGTTCGGGGCAAGCTGACGGCCAATGCGCCGCTGGCCCCGCTCGTCTGGTTCAAGGCGGGCGGCCATGCGCAGTGGCTGTTCGAGCCAAAGGATCTGGCCGACCTGCAGGATTTCCTGCGCGCTCTGGACCCGGCGGTGCCGCTGATGGCGCTGGGCCTCGGTTCCAACATGATCGTGCGCGACGGCGGCGTTCCGGGCGTGGTGATCCGGCTGGGCAAGGCCTTCGCCAAGGTCACCAAGGTGGATGACGTCACGCTCGACTGCGGCGGCGGTGCCTCGGGCATCCTCGTGTCCTCGACCGCGCGCGATGCAGGGATCGCGGGCGTGGAATTCCTGCGCTCGATCCCCGGCACCGTGGGCGGTTTCGTGCGGATGAACGGCGGCGCCTATGGCGGCGAGGTCAAGGACATCCTGATCGACTGCGACGTGGTGCTGCGCTCGGGCGAGCTGGTGACGCTGGGCAATGCCGATCTCGGCTATACCTACCGCCATTCCCAGCTGCCCGAGGGCGCGGTGGTCGTCTCCGCGCGCTTCAAGGGCCGTACCGGCGAGCCTGCCGCGATCCAGGCCGAGATGGACCGCATCTCCGCCGCGCGCGAGGCGTCGCAGCCGCTGCGTTCCAAGACCGGCGGCTCCACCTTCAAGAACCCCGAGGGCCACGCCGCGTGGAAGCTGGTGGACGAGGCTGGCTGCCGCGGTCTCACGCTGGGCGGCGCGCAAGTGAGCGAGAAGCACACCAACTTCCTCCTCAACACCGGCGAGGCCACCAGCGAGGACATCGAGAACCTCGGTGACGAAGTGCGCCGCCGGGTGAAGGACACCTCCGGCGTCGATCTCGAATGGGAAATCCAGCGCGTGGGGAAGCGGCCGTGAGAGACGACCGCCTCAGCCGCCACGAACAGCAGATCCTCGACAATATCGAGGAATTCGGCTGCCACATCACCGTCGTCACCCCGCCCGATGAACCGGATGAGGACGACGAGGATGAGGGCGAGGAACGCTTCGCCTATTCGGTCGGCTTTCGCACCAGTGTCAGCCAGCCCGAGGTGATCGTCTTCGGTTTCTCGACCGAACTCTCCGCCGCCGTCATCAACGGCTTGCTCGACATGTGCCGCGAGGGCTTCGAGATGGAGGACTGGAAGGTCGTCGATGGTCTCCTCAAGGGCCACCGCTGCGTGCTGCGCGAAGTCGAGCCGGAATGCCTGATCCCGCACTACTTCAACTCGGCGATGTGGTACGCCGAGCATGAGGGCGAGGAAATGTCCCGCGCGATGCAGATCGTCTGGCCGGGCGTCGACGACGGCCTCTTCCCCTGGGACAAGGGCTGCTCCGAAGCCGTCCGCGACCTGCAAACCCCGCTTTACCGAACGAGTCTGAATTCATGAGCCTGAATCCCTTGCATGTCGCAGTCCTGATGGGCGGTTGGTCGAGCGAACGCCCGGTCTCGCTGATGAGCGGCGAGGGCGTGGCCAAGGCTCTGGAATCGAAGGGCCACACCGTCACGCGCATCGACATGGACCGCGACGTCGCGCTGCGTCTGGCCGAGGCGAAGCCCGACGTCGTGTTCAACGCCCTCCACGGCGCGCCGGGCGAGGACGGCACAGTGCAGGGCATGATGGACCTGATGGGCCTGACCTATACGCATTCGGGCCTCGCGACTTCGGTGATCGCGATCGACAAGGAATTGACCAAGCAGGCGTTGGTCCCGCATGGCGTGCCGATGCCGGGTGGCCGCGTGGTCAAGTCCGCCGACATCCACGTCGCCGATCCGCTGCCGCGTCCTTATGTGCTCAAGCCCGTGAACGAAGGCTCGTCGGTCGGCGTCGCCATCGTCACGGCTGACGGCAATTACGGCAATCCCATCGCGAAGGACGTCACGGGGCCGTGGCAGGAATTCGCCGAACTGCTGGCCGAGCCTTACATCCGTGGCCGCGAACTGACGACTGCCGTGATCGGCGACCGTGCGCTGCTGGTTACCGAACTCAAGCCCAAGTCGGGCTTCTACGACTTCGATTCCAAGTACACCGACGGCATGACCGAGCATGTCTGCCCGGCCGACATCCCCGACGAGATCACGCAGGCCTGCAAGGACATCGCCTTGCGCTCGCACCAGCTGCTGGGGTGCAAGGGCACCAGCCGTTCCGACTTCCGTTGGGATGATACGCAGGGGATCGAGGGGCTGTTCCTTCTCGAAGTGAATACCCAGCCGGGCATGACTCCCTTGAGCCTTGTGCCCGAGCAGGCGCGCGCCTGCGGCATGGACTATCCCGAACTCGTCGAGGCGATCATCGCCGAGGCGCTAAGCGACAAAGCAAAGGCCAAATGAGCCAGACCATCCGGCGCAAGGGCACCACCGCCCGCAAGGCCGCCGCGCAGGCAGGCGCGCAGCGCAAGGTGCGCGTCGCCAAGGCGCGGACCGGATCGGCGCTCGATTCCGTCATGGCCTGGCTGCCGTTCTCCGAAGGGCAACTGCACAAGATCTTCCTCGTCGCCATCCTCGGCGGCGCGGCGGCGCTCGTCTGCGTGGTCGCCAGCTTTGCCGGACTGCCGGGGCTGGCCGGACACCAGATGGCGCTGGTCGCGGGCCAGACCGGCTTCGAGGTGAAGCGCGTCGAAGTGCGCGGCGTCAAGAACATCAATGAACTCAAGGTCTACGAGAAGGCGCTGGCCGAGCGTGATCGCGCAATGCCGCTGGTCGATATCGAGGCGCTGCGGCAGGATCTGCTGACGCTGTCGTGGGTCAAAGATGCGCGCGTCTCGCGCCAGCTGCCCGATACGCTCGTGATCGATATCGTCGAGCGCGAGCCGCATGCGGTGCTGCGCAAGGCCGACCGTTTCGTGCTGATCGACGAGACGGGCCATGAACTCGAAGCCATCAGCCGCAAGGATGCAGGCGGCAAGCTGATCGTCTCCGGTCCCGGCGCGGGCCAGCAGGTGATCGCGCTTGGGCACTTGCTGGAAGCCGCGCCTGCGATGAAGCCACGCGTGGCCGAGGCGGAATGGATCGGCAATCGCCGCTGGAACCTGACCTTCCAGTCGGGGCAAGTGCTTGCGCTGCCCGAGGGCGATCGCGAGTCCGCCGGCGCGCTGGTCACGTTCGCGCGGCTCGACGGGACCAACCGCCTGCTCGGCGGCAAGGTGACGGCCTTCGACATGCGCGCGAAGGACCGAATCTACATGCGCGTGCCGGAGCAGGACGGGCAGGAACTGGCCTTGAAGGCGGGCTCGGTTCCGCATACCGGCGCCACCGAAACGACGGCGGGGGAAGAACAGTAATGGCCAACCAGCGCATCACCCGCGTGTTCGGCGCGGTCAACATCGGCTCCTTCCGGATTTCCGCGATCGTGGCGGGGATCAACGAGGTCGGCGACATGGTCGTGCTCGGCTCGGGCCACCGCGCCAGCCAGGGCATCAAGCGCGGCTTCGTCACCGACATGGCCGCGGCGACCTACGCCGTGCGCGACGCCATCGACCGGGCCGAGAAGATGGCCGACACCGCCGTCCAGAAAGTCTGGATCGGCTGCTCGGGGGCAGGGCTCGCCAGCCGTATCGACCAGTTCGACGCCGAAATCGGCGGCCGCCGCATCGAGCAGGAGGATATCGACCAGCTGCTCATCTCCGCCAAGGACGTGATCCAGCCGGATGGCCGCATGGTGCTGCACGCGCAGCCCGCGCAGTACCGCCTCGACGGCGCGCACGGGGTGATCGACCCCAAGGGCCTCCATGCCGAGCGCCTTGGCGTCGACATTCACATCATGCTGGCGGACGGCGCCCCGATCCGCAACCTGACCGAAGCGGTGCAGTCCGCGCACTTAGAAGTGGAGGCCGTCGTCGGCTCGCCCATCGCGGCGGGGCAGGCTTGTCTTTCGCCCGAGGAGCGCGATCTTGGCGTCGCCCTCGTCGAGTTCGGCGGCGAGGTGACGAACGTCGCGATCTACGAGCAGGGCATGCTCAAGGACATGATGTCGATCCCGATGGGCTCGGCCGATATCACCGACGCCATCGCCTCGGCCTTCGGCATCCGCCGGTTCCAGGCGGAGCGGCTGAAATGCGTGAACGGCTCGGCCATCGCCAGCCCGCACGATCACCGCGAGATGATCCCGGTCAACGCGCCGGGCGAGGAGGGCACCGGCCCGATCGCCCGCCATGCCGACGACAAGAACCGCATCCCGCGCGCCGAATTGATCGGCGTCATCACCGGCCAGCTCGGCATGCTGATGGAAGAGGTGAACAAGGCGCTCAAGACGATGCGCTTCACCGGGCAGCGCGGCAAGCAGGTGGTCTTCACCGGTGGCGGCGCGGAGCTGGTGGGGCTGGCCGACTATGCGCAGGCCGCGATCGGCAAGCCCGTGCGCATCGGCCGCGTGGCGCACCTCTCGGGGCTGGCGGAAGCGCATGTGAAGCCGGGCTTCTCGACGCTGGCGGGACTGGTGCTTTACGCGGCGGCGGACCCGCAAGACATCCGCTCGCTGGGGCGCAGCCACCAGAGCACGGTGCGGCTCGGCAAGCTGGGCATGGTCGGGCGGGTCTATCAGGCTTTGCGCGAATACTTTTGACCGTTTCAAAGGCCTTGAAGACCAGCCGTGCAAACCGGACGACAAACGCGGTGGAAATGGCGGAATTGGCGGCTTTGGCTGTGGACAAAGGTTTATGGTCCTTTGCCTAGACGAATCGAAGCGTGCAATCAGAGTGGTCAAGGAATTTTCTTCGCGCGACGTGCCTGCAGGAGAGCGAAATGAGCATTAACATCGGACCGCCGGCTATCGAGGAGCTTCGTCCTCGCATTCTCGTCATCGGCGTCGGCGGTGCGGGCGGAAACGCGATCGCCAACATGATCGGCGCCCAGATCGAGGGCGTGGACTTCGTGGTGGCCAACACCGACGCACAAGCGCTGAACAACTCGATCGCGGAAACGCGCATCCAGCTCGGCCCCGAGATCACCCAGGGCCTCGGCGCCGGTGCGCGCCCCGAAGTGGGCCGTGCGGCGGCAGAGGAAACCCGTGAGGAGCTGGAGCGCCTGCTCGACGGCGTCCACATGGTCTTCATCGCGGCCGGCATGGGCGGCGGCACCGGCACGGGTGCGGCCCCGATCATCGCGCAGGCCGCGCGCGAGAAGGGCGTCCTGACCGTGGGCGTCGTCTCCAAGCCGTTCATGTTCGAAGGCACGCGCCGCATGCGCGCTGCGGACTCGGGCATCGAAGAGCTGCAGAAGCACGTCGATACGCTGATCGTCATCCCCAACCAGAACCTGTTCCTGGTTGCGAAGGCGGAAACGACCTTCAAGGAAGCCTTCACGCTCGCCGACGAAGTGCTCCAGCAGGGCGTGCGCTCGATCACCGACCTGATGATCATGCCGGGCCTCATCAACCTCGACTTCGCGGACGTGCGTTCCGTGATGGGCGAGATGGGCAAGGCGATGATGGGCACCGGCGAGGGCGAAGGCCCCAACCGCGCGCTCGAAGCTGCCGAACGTGCCATCGCCAACCCGCTGCTCGACGGCGTGTCGATGCAGGGCGCGAAGGGCGTCATCATCTCGATCATCGGCGGCGACGACATGAAGCTGCTCGAAGTCGACGAGGCCGCGAACCACATCCGCGAACTGGTCGATCCCGATGCGAACATCATCTGGGGTTCGGCGTTCAACCCGGACCTGCAGGGCAAGATCCGCGTCTCGGTCGTCGCCACCGGCATCGAGCAGACCACGGAAATGGCCGAAATCGCCTCGCGTCCGCTGAATCTCGGCGCTTCGCGCGGGATCGCGCGTCCGGCGCTGCACTCGCCGCCGCCGGCGCCGACCTATCAGGCGCCTGCTGCTCCGGCACCCGCTCCGGTCGCGCAGCAGCCGGCTCCTGCCCCGGCGCCCGCGCCGTTCGTTTCGCCTTCACAGGCGTTCGAACCGTCGGCGGAGCTGGAACTCGGCGCCGAGGACGAGGCTCAGTCAGCGCCTGCGTCCACTCCCGGCTTCGCGGGCCTTCGCGGCATCCAGAAAGAGCCGCTGGACCTCAGCTTCGAGGCTCCGGCCGAGCCGGCACCGGCCCCGCGGCGCGCGCAGGACGAACTGCTGCTCGACGGCGGCCAGGCGGCTCAGTCTCCGGCTCAGGCGCCCGCCGCGCCCCGCGCCAAACCGGCTGGCGGCGGCAGCACCCTGTTCGAGCGCATGACCAGCCTGTCGCGTCCGCGCCCGGGCGCCGAAGCGGCTTCCGGCGAGGATGACGGTGACGCCGGATCGATCAGCATCCCGCGCTTCCTCGGTCGTCAGAACAACCAGTAAGTGGTGAAAGGCGGGGCAGCAGTGCTCCCGCCTTTTTCTCCTTCGGGTCGCAACCTGTCGAAGGAAGCTCGTCCAGCGCGGGCGCGTTCGCTTGAAGTTCATCTGCGCCGGTCCATGGGCGCAGGCGCGCGCAATCGGTGCGTATGGAGTCGTGCGACATTCCGGCCTGTCGTGCGGCCGTCCGGTTCATGAAGTGTCGGCAGCCGTCGTGGGGAGGGCTGCCTGCAGGGTCGGGAATGACAGAGGACGTGCGGGTGAATCACTTGGTTTCGCGTTTGCTCGGCGGCGCAGCGCTGGTCGGCGCGCTCTCGGGTGCTCCGGCATTCGCGCAAGGCGCGCCCAGCGTTTCGCGGCCGGTGGTCCAGGCCGTGCCCGGCGAGGACAACAAGAAGCTCAGTGCCGCACTAGCCCGCCTCGGTCGCGATTCCCGCGACGTCGCCGCGCTGATCGACGCCGGCGATGCCGCCCGCGCGCTGCAGGACAGTGCGGCCGCCATCGGCTTCTACCGCCGCGCCGACGAAGTCAGCCCCGGCAACCCTCGGGTGCAGGCCGGGCTGGGCAGCGCCTTCGTCCATAACGGCGACCCGGTAAGCGCGATTCCCTATTTCGATGCGGCCGAGAAGGCGGGCGCCGGTGCTGCGCTGATCGCGGCGGATCGCGGTCTCGCCTACGACCTCGTTGGCGACAATGCCTTGGCGCAGCGTTACTACGCGGCGGCGATGACGAGCGCTTCGGGCGACAAGGCCGACGAACTGCGGCATCGTCTGGCAATCAGCCAGGCGATCGGCGGGGACGTCGATGCGGCCTATACGACGCTGCTGCCGCTGCTGAACAGGCAGGACAAGCCGGGCTGGCGGACGCGCGCGTTCACGCTTGCGATCGCAGGCGACGCAGACAAGGCGGTCGAGATCACCAACACGATCTTGCCCGGAAAGCTGGCGCAGAGCATTGCGCCGTACTTGCGTTACATGCCGCGCCTGACCAGGGCGCAGCAGGCGGCCGCAGCGGACCTCGGCCGGTTTCCGCGCGCCTCGGAGATCGGACGGGATGACGCCCGCATCGCGGCTTACGCACCGCCGCGCAGTTCGGCTGCCGGTGGAGGACTGATCCCCAAGGGCGAGCCGCTTGGCGGCACGAAGCTGGCCAAGGCGACAAAGACCTCGCGAACCCGCAGCGCGCGTACGGACACGGCGCAGGCGGCGCGGCAGCAGGGCCAGTCCACCCGTCCCACGAGTCTTGCGTCGGTCGATCCGGACCGGGTCGCGCCGCCCGAGCCGAAACCCGCGATCGAACGCGACACCGGCGAACTGCCCCCGGTCGGGCGCAGTGCCGAGCCTGCCAGGGTTGCGGCAGCGACGCCGGCGCCCGTTCCCGGATCGGCATCCGTTTCCACTCCGGCGGTCACGCCTTCCGCGGCGCCTGTGCGCACCGCTGCCCCCGCGCCCACCCAGGTTGCGCAGGCGACGGGGCCCTCCACGCCGCCGGCGCGGTCAACTGCTCCGGGCTTCGATCTCGGTCGTCTTCCCGCCTCGCAGGCGCCCGCTATGGGGGTCGCGCCTGCCAGCGCGCTGGCAGCGAAGACGCCGCCGGTATCCGCCCCGGCAAGCCCGCCGCCGGTTCCGGGACCGAACCAGCTTTCGCTTTCCGAGATATTCGCGGACATCGGCAAGCCGACCGTGGACGTGATGCCGACCTCGGGCGCCGTCGACATCCGGCTGATCACCCCTGCGGCGCCGCCACCCCCGCGTGTCCAGCTGCCGAAGGTCGAAGAGGCAAAACCGGCCGAGATAAAGCTGGCCGAGACAAAGCCGGTTGAAGCCAAGGCTGCCGAAGCCCCGGTCGCCGAAGTCAAGGAAGCCAGGGCGACCAAGGCCAAGACCGCCGCGGCCAAGGCTGCCGAGACTAAGGCGAAGGCCAAGGCGGACGCAGAAGCCAAGGCCAAGGCCGAAGCCGCGGAGAAGGCGAAGAAGCCCACGCATCCCAGCCGGATCTGGGTCCAGATCGGGGTCGGACGGGACAAGAGCGCCATCGCCTTCGACTGGCGGCGCTACACGCGTGACAGCGCCGCGCTGCTCAAGGGCCGCAGCCCCTACGTCAGCGAGATGGGGCGGACCAACCGCGTGCTGATCGGTCCTTTCGCTACGCAGAAGGCGGCCAGTGCTTTCCTTGCGGATGCCAGGAAGCAGGGCTTCGCCGACGCGCTGCCCTGGACCAGCCCGGCGGGTCAGGTCGTGGATCCGCTCTCCTCCAAGTAAATCTGCGGGTTTGTGGGGTTGGCGACGGCCTTGTGTTAACGCGTATTCACATTTATCCACACGCTGTGAACAGGCTTGTGCAGTTATGCGCAGGCGATGTCGGGCGGGTGGATTGTGCTCCCCCACCCACAGGCAGCATCCATGCACCCGTATTCTCGGAGGGCTGATGTCGCAGATTATGAGGACCGTTCAGGACGATATCGACCGGGACGAAGAGGCTGCCCCCGTGGAAATGCTCGCCTCGCTTTTCGAGGCGCGCGACTGGCCCTTCGAATATGCCGGTGAGGACGAAATCTCGGCCGAGATCAAGGGCGCCTGGGCGACGTACCAGTTGCAGGCGATCTGGCGTCCGGAAGACCGGGTGCTGCAACTCCTGTGCCTCCCCGACATCCGCGTGGCCGAGGCCAAGCGTTCCGCCGTGTTCGAGGCGCTGGCGCTCATCAACGAGCAGGTCTGGCTCGGACACTTCGACATGTGGTCGAACGGCGGCGTCGTGCTCTATCGCCATGGGCTGATGCTCGGGCCGGACGGGCTGCTCGGACCGGGGCAGGCGCAGATGGTGGTGGAGGCCGCGATCGAGGAGTGCGACCGCTTCTACCCGGTGTTCCAGTTCATCCTGTGGGGCGACAAGACGCCGTCCGAAGCGCTCGCGGCGGCCCTGGTGGACGCGGCCGGGGAAGCCTGACCGCTCGTCACTGCGGTTCGCAGCGTGGTTGGCTATGCCAGCCCGCTGGTCCCGCTGCGCATGGCACGCATGGCCCTTGTGGCCTGTGATCGGCTCGCCTAAGTCGCGGGCCGATCCAGTTTCAAGGGAATATGCGCATGGACCGGTTTCAGAACATCCTGCTCGTGGGCTGCGGCAACATGGCAGGGGCCATGCTGACGGGCTGGCTGGCGGGCGGCATTCCGGCCTCGCGCTTCACCGTCGTCGATCCGCACCGCGATAGCGTGCCTGAAGGTGTCGCGCTGCTGTCCGAACTGCCTGCGGAAGGCCGCTTCGATGCGGTGATGCTGGGGGTCAAGCCGCAGGGCCTCGACGCTGTCGCACCGGCAGTGGGCGCGCT
Source organism: Sphingomonas sp. LH128 (assembly GCF_000293195.2). NCBI lineage: Bacteria > Pseudomonadati > Pseudomonadota > Alphaproteobacteria > Sphingomonadales > Sphingomonadaceae > Sphingomonas > Sphingomonas sp. LH128. Next base: position 30,316 of record NZ_ALVC01000157.1, on the reverse strand, counting down.
CGTCGGACGTGAGACCGTGCTGTTCTCGATCCTCGCGGGCGTCGAATTCGACAGCCTTGCGGCGCGCTTCCCGCAGGCCGGCGCGCTGGTGCGGATCATGCCGAACCTGGCGGCCGCCATCGGCAAGTCGCCGATCGCACTCGACGCGCGCGGCCTCGACGAGACCGGCCGCGCGGCCGTGACTGCGCTGATGGAGCCGCTCGGCACGCCTGAGTGGCTGGCGGGCGAGCATCTGTTCGACGCGGTCACCGCGCTGGCCGGTTGCGGCCCGGCGTTCGTCTATCGCTTCATCGATTCCCTCGCCGCGGGCGCGGTGGCGCTCGGCCTGGATGCGGGCCAGTCGCAGCGGCTGGCGCTCGCGATGGTCGAAGGGGCGGCGCAGCTCGCCGGCGCTTCCGAGTTCTCGCCGGGCGAACTGGCGGACAAGGTCGCCAGCCCGGGCGGTTCGACCCGCGCGGGTATGAACGTGCTGGACGAGGGCGGCGCGCTGGCCGGCGTTGTGCTCGAAGCGATGACCGCCTCGCGCGATCGCAATGCCGAGATGGCAGCCGAGGCCCGGCGCGGCTGATCGTCGTGGTTTGAAGCCGGAGCCAAGAAGAAATAGGTCCGTTTTACACTTTGTCACAAATGGCGCGGGCCGGTTCTTCTTGAAACTTTCGCGTTCGAGCGCGATATTCCCTCCTGAGCGGGACCGCATTTGGCTGGCTTCTCCGCTAAAGGGAGTTTGAAATGGCGAATTGGAACGACCCCCAGCCCCGTCAGGGCTTCGGTGCGTCTCCGAGCCGTGACGGCAGCGATCTCGGTCGCACCGCCGGCCGGACCGCTTACGATGCGGGTCTGCGTCGGCACATGCTGTCGATCTACAACTACATGGCCTCGGGCGTGCTGCTTTCGGGCATCGTCGCGATGCTCTTCGCGCCTTACGCGATCGCTATGATGCAGTCGCCGATCAAGTGGCTGGTCATGCTGGCCCCGCTGGGCTTCGTCTTCGCGATCAGCGGCGGCGCGCAGCGGTTCAGCGAAGGCACGCTGAAGGTGCTCTACTGGGCGTTCGCGGCCGTGATGGGCGTATCGCTCTCGACGATCTTCGTGATCTACACGGCGACCTCGATCGCGACCACGTTCTTCGCGACGGCGGCGGCTTTCGCGGGCCTCAGCCTCTATGGTTACACCACGAAGAAGGACCTGTCGGGCTTCGGCACCTTCCTGATCATGGGCGTGGTCGGTATTTTGATCGCCTCGCTGGTGAACATCTTCGTGGGTTCGAGCGTGCTGCAGCTGGCGATTTCGATCCTCGGCGTGCTGATCTTCGCAGGGTTGACCGCCTATGATACGCAGATGCTCAAGAACCAGTACTATCACCTGCGCGGCACAGATTTCGTCGGCAAGGCCGTGATCCTCGGCGCGCTGAGCCTGTACCTGGACTTCATCAACATGTTCCAGTTCCTGCTGAGCTTCCTCGGCCAGCGGGACTAAGGGCGGCGGTTAATCGCAACCGGAATGGAGATAATTTTCCTCCGAAGCGATTAATCCACAGTGCAGTTTCACCTAAGCATGATGCCCGGTGCGTTTTATCGCACCGGGCATTTGCTTTATGACTCAGCGGGGTTAGACCGTTTGCCGCGATGGAGAACGATGCGTGTACCGAGGGCTTGAGATGATCGACAACGGGCAGGGGCGTCGTCGCCTTTCCTTGCTGGCGGGCTCGGCGGTGGCCGTCACGCTTGCCGCGCTGGCAGGCTGTGCGAAGCCGCCTCCGCCCCCGCCACCCCCGCCGCCGGTCGTGGTGATCCCGCCGATGCCGACGCCGCCGATGGGCGCGCCGCTCGAAATGCGGGTTCCGGCCAAGGCAGAGGATGGCACGCGTCAGACCGTGAATTACGGGATTTCCACGTCGCAGACGATCTGGAACTTCCGCTCGGCCTATAACGTGGCTGCGCTCAACTGCGTCGAGGTTCAGTTCACCCCGATCCTTGAGGGCTACAAGCGTTTCCTGAAGGTCTACGACAAGTCGCTCGACCGTGCGAGCAAGGAAATCGACGCGAGCTTCCGTACGCAGCATTCCGGCCGCGCCGCGATCGTCGCGCGCGAGACCTACCAGACGCAGGTCTACAACTTCTTCTCGCTGCCGCCGGTGGACTCCAGCTTCTGCCAGGCAGCGATGGAAGTGAGCGCCGAATTGAACACGGTGGAGCCGAGCCAGTTCGACAACTGGTCGTACACCGGCCTCGCCAAGCTCGAGGCGCCGTTCAAGGCGTTCTTCGATGCTTATGACCAGTACCGCGCCGATCTGGCCGCATGGCAATCGCGCTACGGATCGAACGGCCTCATTACCGTGCGTCCGAATGCGGAGCAGGTCATGGCCCAGCCTGTCGTCCAGCCTCAGGCGAGCGTGCCGCAGGCGCAGTGACGTCGGCAGTGGGTGCGAGAATCTTCGCGCCCGCCCATTTTTTCTCTTCCGCGCGGGAGGCGTCTTCGCTAAGGGGACGCTCCCGAGCGCGGTCACGCAATCGGACTTGATACTGGAACGGGGCCGTAGCTCAGCTGGGAGAGCGCGTCGTTCGCAATGACGAGGTCAGGGGTTCGATCCCCCTCGGCTCCACCAGTATCGCACAATTCAGGCGTGTCCGGACGAACCGGGCATCACCCGGCCCGAGACACGGCCGGGTTTTTTGTTTATCTGCGGCCAGCGGCGTTCAGCGGAGGGAAAACCTCCGGCGACCGGGACCGGTCGCGAAGGGACGCTTCATCAGCGCTGGAAGCGATAGGACCGATGCATTTTCTCGACCAGGCCAAGATTTACGTGCGTGCAGGCGGCGGTGGCCCCGGTGCGGTCAGCTTCCGGCGTGAGAAGTACGTCGAATACGGCGGCCCCAACGGCGGCAACGGCGGCAAGGGCGGCGACATCATCTTCGAAGCCGTGCCCGGCCTCAACACGCTGATCGACTTCCGCTATACCCAGCACTTCAAGGCCCCGCGCGGCGGCCACGGCATGGGCCAGAACCGCAACGGCGCGGCGGGCAAGGACCTGGTCATCAAGGTGCCGATCGGCACCCAGGTCATCGCCGACGACGAAGGGCGCGACACCGTGCTGCTCGACCTCACCGAGCCGGGCCAGCGCGTCACCTTCATCGAAGGCGGCATGGGCGGGCGCGGCAACGCCAGCTACAAGACCAGCACCAACCGTGCCCCGCGCCAGCACCAGCCCGGCATGCCGCCGATCGAGCAGTGGGTGTGGCTGCGCCTCAAGCTGCTGGCGGACGTCGGCCTCGTCGGCATGCCCAACGCGGGCAAGTCCACCTTCATCAACGCGCTGTCGAACGCCAAGGCGAAGGTCGGCGACTACGCCTTCACCACCCTGCGTCCGCAGCTCGGCGTCGTCATGCACAAGCACCGCGAGTTCGTGCTGGCGGACATTCCCGGCCTGATCGCAGGCGCGGCGGACGGCGCGGGGATCGGCGATCGCTTCCTCGGCCACATCGAACGCTGCCGCGTGCTGGTCCACCTCATCGACATCTCCAACACCGATCCGGTGGAGGCGATGCAGGTCGTCGAGGAGGAACTGGAAGCCTACAGCGAACTGCTGGCCGACAAGCCGCGCCTGGTGGCGCTGAACAAGGTCGATCTGGTCGATGACGCACTGGCGGAAGAATACGCCAAGGAGCTGCTCAAGGCCGGCGCGGACGAAGTGTTCCCGATTTCCGGCGCGACCGGCAAGGGCATGCCGCGCCTGCTTGATGCGGTGATCGACTATCTCCCGGCCGCCACCGTGACCGAACGTCCCACCGGCGAGCGCGAAGAGGCCGACGACACGCCCTGGTCGCCGATCTGACGGGCTGAAGGCCCACCCCCGGCCCCTCCCGCAAGCGGGAGGGGAGAAGAGGGGTTTCGCCCTCCCGCTTGCGGGAGGGCCGCGAGACTTGCCGAGCCTCAGGCGAGGTTAGTCGCAGCGGGGTGGGCATCGCCGCCCAACCTTGCGCTTTCCTCAACTGCACCTTTCCCCTAGAGGCTGGCACGCCCATGCCTATTGCCCGACTCTCAGACCTCGCCGATTCCTCCCTTGCGCCGCGCCTTGTCATCAAGGTGGGTTCGGCGCTGCTCGTCGGGCCGGAGGGCGTCCGACGCGCATGGATCACGCAGCTGGTGGCCGAGATCGCCGAGGCGCGCGGGCGGGGGCAGGACGTGATCGTCGTCTCCTCGGGCGCGATCGCGCTGGGCGCGGCGACGCTGGGGCTGGAAAAGGGGGGGCGCGGCAGCCTCGCCGATGCGCAGGCCAGCGCCGCCGTCGGCCAGATCGCGCTTTCGGGCCTCTGGGCCGAGCTTCTGGGCGCGCACGGCATCACCGCCGCGCAGATGCTGCTGACGCTGGAGGATCTTGAGGACCGCCGCCGTTACCTCAACGTCACGGCCACGCTGACCCGCCTGCTCGATGCGGGCGCGGTGCCGGTCATCAACGAGAACGATTCGGTGGCGACCCAGGAAATCCGCTTCGGCGACAACGACCGCCTCGCCGCGCGCGTGGCGCAGGCCGCGCAGGCGAGTGCGGTGGTGCTGCTTTCCGACATCGACGGCCTCTACGATCGCCACCCCAAGCTGCCCGGTGCGAAGATGATCCCGGTGGTCGCGGGTGTCACCGCCGAGGTGCGGGCGATGGCCAGCACCGAATCGAATTCCGGCATGGGCTCGGGCGGCATGGTCTCCAAGCTGCAGGCGGCCGAGATCGCGGAGCTGGCGGGCATCTGCCTTGTCATCGGCAACGGCCAGCACGAACGCCCGATGGCGCGCATCGTGGGCGCCAAGGATCGCGAGGGCATCGGCACCCTGTTCGTGCCCAGACGCAAGGCCGCCGCGCGCAAGGCGTGGCTGGGCGGCCGCCTGCGTCTCAAGGGTGAGATCGTGGTGGACGACGGTGCCGCAGCGGCACTCGGGCGCGGGTCCAGCCTGCTCGCCAAGGGCATCACGGCGGTCGAAGGCGTGTTCTCGCGCGGCGATCCCGTCGCCATCGTCGACGGCGCGGGCAAAGTGCTCGCCCATGGCCTTTCCGAATACGACGCCGCCGAATGCGCCGCCATCGTCGGCCTGCATTCGAGCGAGCAGGAACAGGTGCTCGGCTATTCGCCGCGCTCCGCTGTGGTCCACCGCGACCAGATGGTGTTGAAATGAACCGCCGCCGCAATCTCATCGACCGCCCGGTCATCGCGCTCACCGGCGCCACCGGCTTCGTCGGACAGGCCGTTCTGGAAGCGGCCATCGAGGCTGGCTTCGCCGTGCGCGCACTCACCCGCCGCGGCCAGCCCGAGCGCGAGCATGTCGACTGGATCGGCGGCGAGCTGGGCAATCCTGCCTCGCTGGTCGAACTGGTGCGCGGGGCCGAGGCGGTGATCCACGTCGCGGGCGTCGTCAACGCGCCCGATGCGGCCGGGTTCGAGGCGGGCAACGTCACCGGCACCCTCAACCTCATCGAAGCGACCGTGGGCGAGGGCGTGCGGCGCTTCGTCCATGTCTCCTCGCTCTCCGCGCGCGAGCCGGATTTGTCGGCCTACGGCGCCTCCAAGGCGCGGGCCGAAAAGATCGTTATGGCCAGCCCGCTCGACTGGACCATCGTGCGCCCGCCCGCGATCTACGGCCCGCGGGACAAGGAGATGTTCGAGCTGTTCCGCGTGGCGCGCTGGGGCTTCATCCCGATGCCGAAGCAGGGCCGTGCCTCGATGATCCATGTCGACGATCTGGCGCGGCTGCTCGTCGCGCTGGAGCCGGGCGGGCTGTCGGTGACCGGCAAGGTCTTCGAGCCGGACGACGGCAAGCCGCAGGGGTGGGAGCATTTCGAACTCGGCCTCGCGATCGGCTGGGCGCTGGGCAAGCGGCCGCGCGTGATCGGGCTGTCTCCGGCGATGCTCCACCGGGCTGCGCGCATCGACAATTTTTTGCGCGGCCCCCGTGCAAAAATGACGCTCGACCGCGCCGCCTACATCAGCCATCCGGACTGGGTGGTCTCGCCTGAGGCCGCGCCGCCGGGCAAGCTCTGGCGTCCCCGCATCGAGACGCGCGAAGGGCTGAAGGCCACGGCGCAATGGTATCGTGAGCACAAGTGGCTCTGAAGAGGTAACGCCCCGCATGAACCGCCTGCTCGCCCGCCTGAACATCGATCCGTTCCTGCTGATGCTGCTTGGCACGGTGGCGCTGGCGACGGTGCTGCCCGCGCAGGGCGTGTGGGCACGCGTCGCGGGCGGCGTGGCGGATGCGGCTATCGCGCTGCTGTTCTTCCTGCACGGCGCCAAGCTCTCGCGCGAGGCGATCCTCGACGGCGCCAAGGCGTGGAAGCTGCACCTGACCGTCGGTGCGACGACTTTCTTGCTGTTCCCGATCATCGGCCTTGGCGTGCGGGCGATCCCCGGTATCGAGCCCTCGCTGGCGACGGGCGTGCTGTTTCTGACACTGTTGCCGTCCACCGTGCAGTCCTCGATCGCCTTCACTGCGATCGCCGGAGGCAATGTCGCGGCGGCAGTGGTGAGCGCCTCGTTCTCCAACCTCGCGGGGATATTCATCACGCCGCTGCTGACGGCGCTGTTCATTACCGGCCGGAGCCAGGGATTCTCGACGGACCCGATCATCGACATCTCGGTGCAGTTGCTGCTGCCGTTCCTGGCGGGGCATTTCCTGCGCCCGTGGATCGGCGGCTTCGTCACCCGCAACAAGAAGGTGCTGGGCTACGTCGACCGCAGCTCGATCCTGCTGGTGGTCTACACCGCGTTCGGCGCGGCGGTGCTCGAAGGGCTGTGGCACAAGGTGACGGTGGGCGAACTGGCGCTGATCGCGGCGATTTCGCTGGGCGTGCTGGCGGTGGTGATGGTGGTGTCGAGCTTCGTTGGGAAGGCCATGGGCTTCTCGCGCGAGGACAGGATCGTGCTGCTGTTCTGCGGCTCGAAGAAGAGCCTCGCGACCGGCGTGCCGCTGGCGGGCGTGCTGTTCCCGGCGGCGCAGGTGGGTGCGATCATCCTGCCGCTGATGTTCTTCCACCAGATCCAGCTGATGGTTTGCGCCGTGCTGGCCCGCCGCTTCGCGGCGGCGGAGGAAAAGGCTGCGTCGTCGTCCCGGACTTGATCCGGGACCGCTGCGCGTGACCGGCCCACGTCGCTGGGCGCGCACCTGAAGACAGCCACCGGTCCCGGATCAAGTCCGGGACGACGCAGGAATTCGCCCGGGCGATGGGCCGCATCTCGTCAATCTAGATAGTGCATACTATCAAATCGGCAGGGAGAGCCTGCCATGCACATCGAACCTGCCATCCTGCCCTATCTCGCCGACCTCGAAGGTGCGGTCGCGAACCTTGCGGATACCTGGCGGCCTGACGATCCGGCCTACCGTGCCGACGTCTACCGCCAGACCGTGGCGAGCCTGTCCTATTCCTACTTCATGTACTTCCACGCCGATGCCGAACATCCGGACTGGGCGCCGCTGTGGAACCCGGTCTACACGCTCCAGCCCAACCCGGACGACATCTACACGCAGTCGCCGATCCGGGGCGACCTGACCTACCGCGTTTCCGGCAACCGGGGGACATGCCGCATCCTCTCGTTCACCACGCAGGCCGCGCTGTCGGGCACGGTGGACGCCATGCCGCGCCCCAATGGCCACAACGAGTGCGACACCAACGACCTCGGAATCGCTCCGGGCGAGGACTTCTCCATCGTGTTCAGTGCCGAGCGGCCCGCCGGATACGCGGGCCACTGGGCGCCGATCGACCGCTCCGCGCGCGGCATGTTCACCCGCTTTCGCATGTACGACTGGGAGCGTGAGGTGGACCCGGTGCTGTCGATCGAATGCCTCGACCCGGTGCCGCCCAAGCCGCGCCTCGCGCCCGAGGAAATCCTGCGCCGCATCGGCGAGATGGCGAAGCTGCCGCGCCGCAAGACCGACCTCTACTACCCCATGCAGAACGGGGTGAAGGAGCGTGTCGGCTTCAACGTGTTCGAGCCGGTGCGCTATCCCGGCGCGCTGGTGAAGCAGACCTACTGGCCCGCCTGCTTCCAGCTGGAAGACGACGAGGCGCTGATCATCGAGACCGAGATTCCCGCCCGCGCGCCCTACTGGAACGTGCAGCTCAACGACCCGTACTTCAACGCGCTGGAATATGTTTACCGCCTCAGCAGCACCAACGGCGCGATGGCGCGGCTGTCGAGCGACGGGAAGTTCCGCGCCGTCATCGCGCTGACCGATCCGGGGGTGCCCAACTGGCTCGACCCCGCAGGCTACAACGAAGGCGGCATCTACGGTCGCTGGTACGATTGCGACAGCGAGCCGGTGCCCACGATCACCCGCGTCAAACTGGCCGATCTGCGCTCCCATCTGCCCGAGGACACGCCCGTGGTCACGCCGGCCGAGCGCTCCGAGGAGATCCGCCGCCGCGTCGCCGCGTGCCAGCGGCGGCGGCGCTGGTGAGAGGCTGAGCGATGGACCTCGGCTACGATCCGCCCGAAACCTTCCGCCATGCGCTCGGCCAGTTGCACGATACCGTCATCGCCGAGACCGTTAGTGACGATTTCGGTCCGGCCGACTACCTGCCGGGCCTCACCGTGCTGTTGCAGTCGATGGACTACGACCCGCGCTTTTCCGAACAGGGCAGGCGCGCTGCATGGGGCATGGTCGTCGGCGTGCTGCGCGGGCGGGCGCAGGCCGTGGTGGCGATGAAGGCGAACCCCGGCTTCGATGCGGCCCCGGTGCTGTCGCCGGTGGTCATCACCGGGGTGCCGCGCACAGGGACGACGGCGCTGCACCGGCTGCTCGCGGTCGATCCGCGCTTTCAGGGGCTGCAGACGTGGCTGCTCGACAGCCCGATGCCGCGTCCGCCGATGGCGCGCTGGGCGGAGTATCCGCAGTATCGCAAGACCCTCGCGGGGCTGGATGCGCAGTATACCGCGCTCCCCGATGCCAGGGCCGCGCATTTCCGCGCTGCCGAGGAAGTCCACGAATGCTGCATGCTGCTGCGGCAGTCGTTCGTCTCGAACTTGTGGTCGTGCGGCTGGTCGGCCGCGACTTACGATGCGTGGTGGCAGTGCCAGAGCGAGGCGGCGGCCTATTCCCACTTCGCGCGGTGCGTCCGGCTGATCGGCATGAATGATGCGGGCAAGCGCTGGCTGCTCAAGAACCCCGGCCATATCGCGCATCTCGATTTGCTGCTGGCGGTGTTCCCCGACGCCCGCGTGATCCAGACTCACCGCGATCCGGGCAAGGCGGTGCCGAGCCTCGTCTCGCTGCTGATGAACATGAACGGGCTGATGGAGCCCGACCGCAAGCAGCAGCGCGCGGAAAACCTGCTGCGCCGCGAAGTCGCCAAGTGGGCCAATGCGGTGGAGAAGTGCGAGGCGGTGCGCGTGCGGCATCCGGGGCAGGTGCTCGATGTGGTCCACGCCGATTTCCACGCCCGCCCGATGGAGACGGTGGAGGTGATCTATCGCTTCATCGGCATGGACATTCCCGAGGAAACCCGAGCCGCCTTGCAGCGCCGGATCGATGAGAAGCCCGAACTCAGCCACGGCGTCCACCGCTACTCCATCACCGACTACGGCATGACCGCTGACGAGGCGCGCGAGCCGTTTCGCGCTTACATAGAGCGCTACGACCTGCTGGAGACGCGGGCATGAAGGCGGCGATCTATCCCGGGGGCGGTGCGCCGATCGTGATCGAGACGATCGCCGACCCAAAGCCCGGCCCCGGCGACCTGCTGATCCGCGTGGACCGCTGCGGCATCTGCGGCACCGACCTTGCCATGACCAGGGGTGGCGCGTGGGACTTCGGCGCCGGTGTCCAGTTCGGGCACGAGTTCGCCGGAACCGTGGTCGAGGTCGGCCGCGGGGTCGAGGGCTGGAAGGTCGGCGATCCGCTGGCGGTGCTGCCCTCGGTCGCCTGCGGGGAGTGCGAGACCTGCCGTGCCCATGGCAACAATGTGCTGTGCCGCGAGAGCCCCGCGCGGGCCTCGGTCGGCTTCGCGCAATACGCCCGGATATCGGCTAGCGTCGCCACTCCGCTGCCGAAGACGCTTTCCATGGCTGACGGGGCGCTGATCGAACCCTTGGCGATCAGCCTTTACGGCACGCAGATGGCGCGAATCCGGCCGGGCGAGCGGGTGCTGGTGCTCGGCGGCGGGACGGTGGCGCTCTATGCGATCTGGTGGGCGCGGCGGCTGGGAGCGGGGCGGGTGACCGCGATGTCGCGCTCGTCGCGGCGGCGGGACTTGTGCCTGCAGATGGGGGCGGACGCCTTCGTGGCCTTCGGGGACAACGAGGCGGGCGAAGTCGTCGAGGCGCTGGGCGGTGCACCGCAGGTGGTGCTGGAAGGCGTGGGCGCGCCGGGGATGCTTGGCCGCGCGGTCCAGCACGCTGCGCCGTTCGGGCGGATCGTCAGCCTGGGGTTCTGCACCGCGCCCGACCCGGTGATCCCGGCGATCGCGAGCTACAAGTGCGTGTCGATGCACTTCGCGGTCGGCTATTCCATGCGGGAGTTTCTTTTCATCGCCGACCTTCTGGGACGCGGCCATGTCCATGCCGATCCCAAGGCGATCGTCACCGACACCATCGCCTTGGAGCAGTTGCCTGCGATGTTCGAGACCCTGCGCGGCCCGAATGCGGAAACCAAGGTCCACGTGCGCTGCGATTAGGTCGTCGTCCCGGACTTGATCCGGGACCGCTGGCTGTCTTTAGGTAAGAGCTAGCTGCGCGCGCCCGCGAGGTGGGCTGTTCATGGTCAGCGGTCCCGGATCAAGTCCGGGACGACGTCAGGCCGGCACCGGTTCCCCCAACGCTTCCTCCACCTGCGGCCCCTTGCGCAGCATGAGCAGCAGCAGGGCGCCTGCGAATACCGACGTGCCCACGGTCACCAGGAACGTGTCGAAACTGCCGGTCCGCGCCAGCGTCCAGCTCAGCAGCGCTGCTCCCGAAGCGGCCGCCAGCGAGCACACCCCCGTCAGCAGCCCGAGCACGCTGGAATAGATTCGCGTCCGGAAGTGCCGCGCGACGAGGAAGGCGAGGATATCCCCTTCCGCCCCCACCGCGAAGCCGAGGCTGAAGATCGCCGCGGTCACCACTACCGGCGCGTCCCAGTTGCTCGCCAGCACGAACAGCCCGAGCCCCGGCAGCGCCAGCATCACGAACGACACCACTTGCGGCGCGAAGCGGTCGAGCGCCACGCCGGTCACGAAGCGGCCCAGCAGCATCCCCACCGCCAGCGCGGTGAACATGATCGAGGCGCCTTCGCCGCTGATCCCCTGGTCAAGCACCAGCATCTTGAGCTGCACGAGAATCAGCGTCAGTGGCAGGTTGCACAAGTACATCGCGCCGAACAGGATCCAGAACGCCCGCTCGCCGAAGATCTCGGGATAGTCGTCGCGCGCGCGGCGCTTGGGCGCGGTGACGAGGGCCGCATGCGCTCGCCCGCTGGGGATGAGCAGGAACACGACGATGCCGGTGAGCACCGTGAACAGCGCCAGCATCCGGTACGTCGCCGACCAGCCGTGCGCCTCGACGAACTCGTTGATGACCGGCCCGCCGATCGCGGCGAACAGGGCCGGGCCGCAGGCGACGATTGCAAGACCGAGGCCGCGCGCGTGCTCGATATGCTGCACCACGAGGCGGGTGTAGACCGTCGCGGTCGTCGTCACGCAAATGATGCTCTGGAAGATGAAGATCGCCAGATAGGCCTCGAACGAGCCGCCGATGAGGCTGAAGCCCAGCATCGTCAGCGGCATGGCGACGATCCCGATCAGCGCGGTCAGCTTGACCCCGAAGAGGTCGGCGAGGCGGCCGATGAAGGGCATCGACAGCGCCGTCAACATGCCGAGCATGCCGGTCATCGCGAACTGCGCCTTGGACCACCCGGCATCGGCGACGAGCGAGGGCGCGATCGCGCTGGTGACGGTGCCGATGATCGACATGCCCGTACCCATGCCCAGCGTCGCCGCCAGCAGCGGGCGCCACGCGGCACCGATTTCCGATAGATAGCGCAAGGTCAGGTCTCTCCGGGGCGATTTTCGTTATGCCCGCCAGCTTGCCACCTGACCGGCCGGGGCAAAAGCGCAGGACCGCCCCGCACGGGCTATTTCACGCCGGGGCAATCGGAAATCGCCGGAGCGTTTGGTTGCCGCGTTCCTAGGTGAACCACCGGGGAGGGCGTTGGAAGGCTGGGCAACCCTGTCTTGGTAAACGATTGCCATGAGCAACGTTCACCATGCCCGCGGCGCTCGCCGCCTTCGCCCGCTTGCCGCAGGGTTCGCCCTTGCCGCAGGTATCGTCCTCGCGCCCCAGGCCGCGTCCGCCGCGACGGTGACCGACACCATCACGGTGACGGCCAACGTGCAGTCGGCCTGCGTCGTCGCCGCCAGCCCGCTGGCTTTCGGCAACTACAACCCGACGTCGTCCTCGAACGTCGATGCGACCACCACCGTCAACGTCACCTGCACGCAGGGCACCCCCTACAACGTCGGCCTCAATGCGGGCACGACGACCGGCGGCACGACCACCGTGCGCAAGCTCAATTCCTCCGGCCATACCCTCAACTACGCGCTCTATTCCGATTCCGGCCGCACCACGAACTGGGGCAACACCGTCAATACCGACACCGTCGCGGGCACCGCCGGGACTTCCGCCACCGCCTACACCGTCTACGGCCGCATCCCCGGCAGCCAGAACACCACGGCGGGCGCCTACACCGACTCGGTGACCGTCACGGTGACCTACTGATGACCTTTCGGCGCGCTCCGGTACTGCTGGCGGCCCTGTTTGTTGCCATGTGGGGCGGCTTTGCCGCCCCGGCGCGGGCGGGTTCGCTCAGCGTGATGCCGGTGCGCGTCGATGTACCTTCGGGCCGCCGCTTCTGCTCGCTGACGCTGGGCAACGATTCCGACCGCGCGGTGACCGTGCAGGTGCGCGGCTTCGCATGGAGCCGCGACGAGGGCGGTGCCGACATTCTCGATCCCGATACCGACTTCGTCGTCAATCCGCCGATCGCGACGATTGCGCCGCACGGCACGCGGCTGGTGCGCTGCAGCCTGCCCGCCGATACAGGGGCGCAGGCGGAAAGGCAGTGGCGCCTGATCGTCGACGAACTTCCCGACCCCACGCAGGCCCAGCCAGGCGTGGTGCAGACCTTGCTGCGCCTCTCGGTCCCGGTGTTCCGGGGCGCCGAGGGCGTGGCACCGCAGTTCACCGCCTCCACCTCGCCGCTGGGGCTGCGCCTTGCCAATACGGGCAGCGGCCACGCCCGGATCGTGGCGCTCACTCTGCAAGGGGCGAGCGAGACGGTAACGCTGGACAAGCCGTTCTATCTCCTTGCCGGAGGTGCGCAGCTGATCCCGGCCGAGCGCCTGCCGCGCGGTCTGTTCTCCATCCACGTGCGTGCCGAGGAGGGCGAGTATACCGTCGCCCTCCCTGCGCCGTGAGCTGATGGTCGCCTCCGGTGAAGCGCACCTCCCGCCGCCTTGCGGCAGCCCTTTCGGCTGCGCTTGCCCTGTCGCCTGCGATCGGCGTCGGAACTGCCTGCGCGCAGTCGGTGGCCGAGGCGGCGCCCATGCCGGTCGGCGTCGTCCTCAACGGGCAGGCGATCGCCGAGCCCGGCCTGCTCATCGTGCATGACGGCCACCTCCTTGCGCGGCGCAGCGACATCGAGAGCTGGGGCCTCGCCGCCCATTCCATGATCGCGTCCGAGACGCTGGGCGGCGAAAGCTACGTCGCGCTGGACCGCGTGAAGGGTCTTGTCGCGCGGCTCGACGCGGACGGGGCGACGCTGCTGGTCGATGCCGACGTCAGCCTGTTTCCGCGCTACACGTTCGATCCCGGCCGCCATGTCGTGCCGCTGGCGCAGACGATCCCGGCGCAGTTCCTCGATTACGACCTGACGCTGTCCGACTGGAACGGCCACGCGCGGCTTGGCGGTTTCGTCGATGCGGGCGTTTCCGGACCTTGGGGCGTCGCCGACTCCAGCTTTCTCGTCGACAGCGACCGGGGAGGCGTCGTGCGGCTGGATACCGCGCTGCGCCGGGACTTTCCTCAGCAGCGGATGCGGCTGGTGCTGGGCGACGCCGTCGGCACCGGCGCGCCGTGGAGCCGTCCGGTGCGGTATGGCGGTGTGTTCCTCGGCACCGATTTCTCGCTCGATCCGCAGAGCATCAACTTCCCGCTGCCGGTGATCTCCGGGAGCGCGCTGACGGCTTCGACCGTTGAACTTATGGCGCAATCGTCGCGCCAGTCGATGGACGTCGGGCCGGGCGCCTTCGACCTCACCCTCCAGCCGCGCCTTACCGGGGCCGGGCAAGTGACGATGAGCGTGCGTGACCTTGCGGGCAATACCCGGCAGGTGACGCGCAGCTTCTACGCGAGCCCGAGCCTGCTGCGCCCCGGCCTCTCCGAATTCGCGATCGAGGCGGGGGCGCTGCGGAGGCGCTTCGGCTTCGACAGCTTCGCTTATGCCCCTCTGTTCGCGGCGGCCGGACTGCGGCGCGGGATCACCAATGCGCTGACCCTCGAAGGGCGCGTGGAGGTCAGTGGTCGCACGCGCATGGCGGGCCTTGGCGCGGCGATGGTGCTGGGCGCGGTCGGCGAGGTTTCGCTGGCAGGCGCGGTGTCGCAAGGGTCAGCGGGGACCGGGACGCTGATGCGCGCGCAAATGCAGCGCGTCACGCCGGTCTATACCTTCACCACCAGCTACGAGCGCGCCGACGCGCAGTTCCGGCAGGTGGGCGAGGGCCGCTTCAACGGCGGCGGGCGCAGCGAACTGGCGGTCGCAGGAGGGCTTTCGCTCGGACGGATCGGCAGCCTCAATGCCAGCTATGCGCGGCTGACGCAGGGTATCGGCGGGGAAGGACAAACCCGCTACGATCTCGCCTCGGCCTACTACACGGCGAACCTGCGCGGCGGCTATCTCTCGGCGGGCGTGCAGTACACCGCCTATCGCGCGGGGCGGCGCGACGCGGGGCTGTTCGGCTCGCTGACCATTCCGCTGGGACCGCGCCGCAATGCTTCGGTGATCGCCGAGCCGGGCCGTGCGGCCGCGACCTTCACGCAGAACCTGCCCGACCGCAGCGGCTTCGGCGCGCGGGCGCTGGCCGGGCGCGATGGTGGAGCGGCATGGCTGGAGGGCGGGCTCGGCTATCGCAGCGGCGCAGGCGACATCCGCCTCGACGTAGCGCAGCGGCGTGGGCAGCAGGGCGTGCAGCTCAACGTGCGCGGCGGCCTGCTCAGGGTGGACGGAACGCTCGTCGCCAGCCAGCACATCGACGACGGCTTCGCGCTGGTCGACGTGGCCAGCGACGCCCCGGTCACCGTCACCGTCGAGAACCGCCCCCGTCCGACCAAGGCCGGGCGCGGGCGCGGCGTGATCGTCACCGGCCTCCAGCCTTATGCCGAGAACCACATCGGCATCGACGCCGCCGAAGTGCCGATCGCGGAGGACCTCGACACCGCGCAGCAAGTCGTCGCGCCGGGCTGGCGGCAGGCGGTGCGGGTGCGCTTCGGCACCGTGGGCGGGCAGGGCGTGCGGCTGCGGGTGCTCGATACGCAGGGAATTCCGCTCCAGACCGGATCGAGCATCGCCTGGGCAGGCGGGGTCGGCGTCGTAGGCTACGACGGCGAAGTCTGGCTCGAAGGCTATCGCGGCGGTGCGGGCACGCTCAGCGTCTCGGGTGCGGGCGGGACGTGCCTGGCGCCGATCCCGGCGCTGGGCGAGGACGCGCGGCTTGCGGCAACGCCCGTCACTTGCGTGCGCGGGAACGAAAGGACGTGACGATGCGGCTTGCCACTCGGTCCATCGCGGCGCTGGGGGGGCTGGCGTGCGGGCTCATGCCCATTGCGGCGGCGGACGCGGCGGGGTGCCTCGTGTGCATCTGCTCGGTCTCGACCACCAATCTCAGCTTCGGGACGTACAACCCGGCCAATACCTCGCCGACCACGGCGACGGCGACGGTCACCGCCAACTGCATCTCGGTCAGCGTGCCGATGAACGCGACGGTCGATCTTGCGCTGAGTGCGGGCACGTCGGGCAACGCGGCGGCGCGGCAGATGGCGAACGGGGCCGCGCGGCTGAACTACAACATCTATCAGGATGCGGGCTATGCCACGGTCTGGGGGAACAACAGCAATGGCGGCTCCTCGCAGTCGATGCTGATCAACAACCTGCTGAATTTCAACGCGACCAAGACGGCCTATGGGCGGATTCCGGCGGGGCAGTACGCGAAGACGGGGGGCTATTCGGACCCGGTCGTGGTGACGTTCACGTTTTGACGTGAGACCCACCCCGTCCGGCTAGTTCGCTTCGCTCCCAAGCCTCCCGGCGATTTTCTCCTCCCGCCTGCGGGAGGGGCAGCGAGACTTGGTCCGCAGGACCTAGTCGCAGCGGGGTGGCCAAGGCGTCCTCAGAAGATCGGCCACGACTTCCAGATGCTGAACACGCTGGTGGCGATCAGCACCACCGAGACGGCCGCGAGCAGCGTGCGCGGCTTGATGCGCTTGGCGAAGAGGGCGCCGAAGGGCGCAGCTACGACGCCGCCGATGATCAGGCCGACCGTCGCCACCGTGAAGGCCGAAAGCCCGATGGTGGAGATGAACGCGATCGAGATCGAGGTGGTCAGCAGGAACTCGGCGGTGTTGACGGTGCCGATGGTCTTGGCCGGTTCGCCGCCTTGCACGAGGAGGTTGGAGGTGACCACCGGACCCCAGCCGCCGCCGCCCGCCGCGTCGAGGAAGCCGCCCGCCAGCGCCAGAGGGGCGGTGTACTTGGGGTCCGCGAAGCTCGGCTTGCGCATGCGGATGGCGCGGAACATCAGGTAGATGCCGATGCCGGTGAGGTAGATCATGACGTAGGGCTTGGCCACCGAGGCGTCGATGCTCGACAGCAGGTAGGCACCGGCGACGCCGCCGATGATGCCGGTCGGCACCAGCCGCAGGAACAGGCCCCAGTTCACGTTGCGGTGCAGGATATGGCTGATGCCCGAGGTGCCGGTGGTGAACAGCTCGACCAGGTGGACGCTGGCCGAGGCCGCTGCCGGAGGAACACCGACCACGCTGACCAGCAGCGTCTGGGTGATCACTCCGAAGGCCATGCCGAGCGCGCCATCGACGATCTGCGCGGCGAAACCGATGGCGATGAAGGGAGCGATTTCGGCCAGTGTCGGCAGCGAATCGAGCATTCTTACTCCTCCTGGGGTGCAGGTTGGATCTGGTCGCGGCCTGTTGGCCCCATCTACTGGCCCATCTACTGGCTAGGCGAATGCCGCGCGGATGGGAACCACGCGGATCAATCTCCAGGCAGAAGCCGCCCGGTCGTCCGGTGTGCTCGGCTTCGCCAGGTCGGGTCGATCAGTGGTTGAAGCGGCGGCGCTCGGTGACGTCGACCTGCATCAGCTTGCCGTCGTGGACGGTCAGCTGGATCACGCCGAAGCGCAGGCGCTGCAGCGCCTCGATAACGTGCTGGACGCCTTCGTTGAGCAGCGGGTGTTCGGTTGCGGTCGCATCGGCGGGCTTGGCAATTCGCATGCGCATCTCCTCTCGCAGCGGGGCGGATGCGGGCTTGGTATTCTCTATCGTAAAAGTTGACAATGGGGTCGAGGAAGAAGGTTTGCTTTCAGCCGCTAAAGCTCAGACGTCCTCGACAGCTTCCAGTCCTTCGGCGGCGGGCACGGGGTCGATCTTGTCGGACAGCCGCATCCCGTCGAGGAGGCCCGCAGTGGCGTCGCGGACCTGCAGCATCAGCGCGCGGGTGCGGCAGTCCTTTTCCTCGACGCAGTTCTTGCAGGTCTCGTGCGCGAAGCGGCTGGCGCAGGGCACCAGAGCCAGCGAGCCGCGCATCACGCGGATGAGGTCGCCATAGGTGATGTCGATCGGCGGCACGCCCAGCCAGTAGCCGCCGTCCTTGCCGCGCTGTGAGGCGACGATGCCGTAGCGCGACAGTTCCGACAGGATGACGGTGAGAAACTTCGCCGGGATGTTCTGGGTCTCGGCGATGTCGGTCAGCGGGATCGGACCCTGGCCGTACTTGTCCGCGAGGTGCTGCATGGCCCGGATCGCATAGCGTGTTTTTTGCGAAAGCATCGGTGCAATTCTCGCGAGGACTTCGAAGGGGTGTCTTGGCTCCATTGGCGTGGGTGCGTCAAGCTGCGCCGTGTCGGATTACGGGGGTAACGCGCGGGGGAGGGGTTGGTGTCCCGGTCTTGCCCACCCCTGCCCCCTCCCGCGAGCGGGAGGGGAATGAGAGACCTGCGCCTTGCCCTCCCGCAAGCGGGAGGGCCGGGAGGCTTGCGAGCGCAGCGAACTAGCCGACGGGGTGGGCACCCCACCACTTTCAAGGCGTGTCCTCCGGCGGAAAATACCACCCGTGGGTCTCGACCATGATTGCAGCCACGGGCTCTCCCGCACGGTTACGCGAGGGCTTGAAACGGAACCGTTCAGTGATCAGCCGGCAGGTCGTCGCATCGAGGTCGGGGCGACCGCTTGAGGTGAGGATGCGGCAGTCGCTGACCCGCCCGTCCACGCCGATGCGGTACTGCAGCTTGAGTTCGCCGCCGCTTTTGGCTTCGCGCAGGTCCGGCGGCAGGTCGGAGAAATGCAGGCGTCCGCGAATCTGGCGTGGGCGGGTGAGGGCATCGTCATCGCCTTCGCCCGCGCCGTCGCCGTTGCCGCCGCCGCCGTCACCATCGCCGATCCCGCCCGCGCCCTGTCCGGGGCCAAGGCGGTCCGAGGCGCCGCTTTGCGCGGCCGAACCAATGCCGGCCTTCGGCGCGGTGACGATCGGCGGCGGCACGATCAGCGGGGGCAGCTTCGGCGGCGGGGCGACCACCTGCGTCGCCTTGTTGCGCAAGTTGGGAGGTGAGGGACGGCCCTTCGCGGCGGTGGAATCCGCCTTGGCCGGGATTTCCTTCGGCCGGGGTTTCTCCGGCTCCTCGCGCAGGGGAATGATCGCGGCGAGCGTCTCGCGGCGTTCCTGCGGTGTCATGCGCGCAGCAAGTCCCGCCATCATCGCCGCCAGCCCGCCCGCCACGATCAGCAGCGAGGCGAGGGCGGACGCCGCGCGGTTCCGGGCCGAAGTATACACGTGTCGCGCCTCCTTGCTGGCCAGAACCCGGCGGGCGCGCGGTTGGTTGCGGCAAAGTTCACGTTGCGACGAGGCGTTCGTATTGTTGCGGAACCTTGCGCGCTACTGCCCGTTATTAGGGTCAGCACACTCAATTCGGAGACGGAAACCATGACCCTCCTTCTTATCCTCCTCGTCGGTGGCATCATCGGCTGGCTCGCTTCCATCCTGATGCGCACCGATGCGCAGCAGGGCATTTTCCTGAACATCGTCGTCGGCGTCGTCGGCGCGGTGATCGCCGGCTTCATCATCACCCCGCTCATCGGCGGTGCGCCGATCACCAGCGGTGCCTTCGACATCATGTCGCTGTTCGCCTCGTTCCTGGGCGCGGTCGTCCTGCTGGCGATCGTCAACCTCTTCCGTCGCGGCTCGGTTCGCTAAGAACCGCACGGTCCCGACGACCTCGAAGTGAGGCCCGCTTCGGCGGGCCTTGCGGCGGGAGGTGGCGCGTCCTCCCCTCGGCATCTTCAACGCGCCCGATACCATAAACAGGGAAAAGGATTCCTCGCCATGAAAGCCACTGCCACTTCGCGTCTTGCCATGATTGCCGTCGCTGCCGCTTCGCTGGGACTTGCCGCCTGCAACAGCCCGCAGCAGGAAGCGACCGAGAAGGCGGCCGACGCCGTGGAGGCCCAGTCCGACGCCGCTGCCGACGCGATCGACGCGCAGGCCGATGCGACCACCGGAGCCGCCGAAGATGCGCTGGAAAACAAGGCCGACGCGGTCAAGAAGGCAGGCGACGCCAAGTCCGACGCGATGAAGGACGCTGCCGACAAGCAGAACTGACGAACCTGACGGCCGGATCACACGGCCGGTATGGGTTGGCTCGCCGGCGTTTGCTCCCCTTGCAGGACGACGGCGACCACGGGAGAGGATGGCGGCAACCCCGCCATCCTTTTTCGCATGAGAAATTCAAAATGCCGCGATTGCGCGCTTGAATTGTTGCGCTGCACGTCAGACATAGGCCGCGATCTTTTCTGCGCTTTTTCGGTTTCCCGCCGAAGTGCAGGCCAGCTTCAATAACCTGAAAAAGGACATGACCATGACCATCGCCCTCATGCCGCTGCCCTATGCGCAGGACGCGCTCGAACCGCACATCTCGAGCAAGACGCTGGAAATCCACCACGGCGCCCATCACAAGACTTACGTGGACAAGCTGAACGCCGCGATCGCCGGCACCGAGAACGAAGGCAAGTCGGTCGAAGAGATCGCCAAGTCGGCTTCCGGTCCGCTGTTCAACAACTCGGCCCAGACCTGGAACCACGGCTTCTACTGGCACTCGCTGTCGGGTGAGAAGACCGCGCCGAGCGAGAGCCTGGCCGCTGCCATCACCGCCGACTTCGGTTCGATCGACGCGCTGCTCGAAGCGCTCTCGAACGAGGCGGTGAACCACTTCTCGAACGGCTGGGCCTGGCTCGTCGTCGAAGGCGGCAAGCTCAAGGTGATCTCGACCCACGACGCCGACAGCGCGCTCGTCAAGGACGTCGTGCCGCTCCTGACCGTCGACGTCTGGGAGCACGCCTACTACATCGACCAGATGAACAAGCGTCCGGCCTACGTGAAGGCGGTCCTCGAGAACATCCTCAACTGGAAGTTCGCCTCGGACAACTTCGACCGCGGCACCGCCTGGACCTACCCGGCGTAAGCCGAAGGCCAGACAGGCTTTTCAAGGCCCCCGCATCCGGCAAGGGATGCGGGGGTTTTGTTTTTTCGGGGTGCGGTTAGCCCACCCCGTCCGGCTAGGCAGCAAGCTGCCAAGCCTCCCGGCCCTCCCGCGAGCGGGAGGGCATGACGTTATTCTCCCCTCCCGCTCATCCTGAGCCTGCCGAAGGAGGGAAGGGGCGAGGGTTGGCCTTTCCTTAGTCCGCCGCACCTGCAACAAACCCGTCTTCCGACAAAGGGGGACGGCTTCGATGAATCGCGCGTGGTTGACGCTGGCACTGGTCCTGTGCGGCACCATCATCGGCATGATGGGCGTCGATCTCGTCCTGCCCGCCGTGCCGCTGCTGCCCGAGGCGCTGGGCGGCGATCCCTCGCAGGCACAACTGGTGCTGGCAGCTTACGTCGGAGGCACCTGTATCGGCCTGCTCGGCTACGGCGCGCTGGGAGACCGGGTGGCGACGTCACGGCTGATCGTGGGCTCGCTGCTGGCGACCGCCGCCGTCTCTCTGGCCTGTGCGATGGCCCCGAATATCGAGGCGCTCATCGGGCTGCGCGCGCTGCAGGGCATGGTCGCGGCAGGTCCCGCCGTCTTCGCGCCCGGCATCGTCAAGGCCATGTTCGACGAGACCCGCGCGGTCCGGGCGATCGGCCTGCTGGGCAGCATCGAGGCGCTGGGGCCGGCCCTTGCCCCCGTGGCGGGCGCAGGGCTGCTGGCGCTCGGCGGCTGGTCGCTGAATTTCGAAGTCATGGCCGCCGGAGCCTTCACGGCGGCGGTGCTGGTCATGCTCACCGGCGGCTTGCCGCAAGTGGGACGGCGCGGGCAGGGCAGCTTCGTGGTGTTGCTGCGCGACCCGACGTTCCTGCGCTATGCGCTCAGCCAGGCGAGCGTGCTGGGCGGATTGCTGGTATTCGTGTTCGGGATGCCCACCGTCTTCGTGCGCGTGCACGGCGGGACCCTGGCGGACTTCATCACGATGCAGATGAGCGGCGTCGTCACCTTCATCATCGCCGCCAACACCGCCGCGCACTGGGGCGACAGGCTGGGCGCCGAGCGCGTCATCGCCTTCGGCACCGGTCTCTCCGCACTCGGAGCGGCAGGGCAGTTCGCCTATGCGCTCTCGGGCGGGACTTCGGCGCTGGTGATCACGGCGCTGTTCATCCCCGTCAACACCGGCCTTGGCCTGCGCGGTCCGGCGGGGTTCTTCCGCGCGATCCTGGCGAGCCGCGGCGACGATGCCCGCGCCAGTGCTCTGGTGATCCTCTGCATCCTGACCGCCGCAGCGCTGGGAACGAGCATAGTCTCGCCATGGATCGAGCGCGGCACCGTGCCGCTGACGGCAGCGGCGCTCGCGTTTCATCTGGCGGCTTTGGCATGCTTGGTCGTACTGCCGCCGTTGCGGCAGCCGGTCAGCCCGTCTTGCGCGCCTTGACCTCGACCTGCTGCGGCTGATCGCCGTCGAGCATCCGGGCAAGATCGGCGCGGGCACGGGCGACACGGCTCTTCATCGTGCCGATCGGGCAACCGGCGATCTCGGCCGCTTCCTCGTAGCTGAAGCCCGAGGCACCGACGAGCAGCACCGCCTCGCGCCTTTCGGGGGCCAGCTTCTGCAGCGCGGCCTCCATGTCGTCGAGGTGAAGCGGGCCTTCCTGATCCGCTTCCATCACCAGCATCTTCTCGACCACGCCTTCGTCGAGGTCGGTCTGGCGGCGGGAGCGGCGCAGCTCGGACAGATAGTGGTTGCGCAGGATCGCGAAAGTCCAGGCGCGCATGTTGGTGCCCGCCTGGTAGCGTTCGCGCGCGGTCCACGCCTTGATCGCGGCTTCCTGCACGAGATCGTCGGCAAAGTCCGGCCGTCCCGACAAGCCTCGGGCAAATGCGCGGAGATGAGGGAGGACGGAGAGCAGTTCCTTGCGGAAGCCTTCGTCCGCGGCGCTGGGCGCTATCCGGTCAGGCATCGCCGTCGTCGTCCAGCTTCTTAAGGAGATCCTTGAAGCTGTCCGGCAGCGGCTCTTCCACCACGGAGTTGTAGAGCTTCCTCAACCCCCCGGCCCAGCCGGGTTCTCCGTCTCGACGGACTTCGGGCGGCAAGCCGGGCACAGGGCCGGAGTCACCACGTCCATTGGGCTGATTCAACACGAACTCCCTTTCACCGAAAGCACACTTGCGGCGAGACCGGGGAGCGGTCAAGCCCGGCGCGCGGCCCAATGTCTTCGCGCGCAAGGCTGGCGGAAGGCGGGGCGCTGTCTCGGGCATCGTCCGGTCTGCAAGCCGAGCGGACGTCGTTTGCAGATGGAACAATCGATGCCGAGCATGGTTCCCCTCAGCGTAAAGTGTTGGCATAGCATGATGCTTGCGTTCATAAGTGATCGCAACGCGACGGAGTTTATGGTGCAGGACGTTGCCGGGTGATTGACCAGGCTCTGCTCGACAGGGTTCAGAAGCAGGCGTGGTTCCACAGGTATCCGCGCGGCTGGCCGTTCCTGCTGTTCCTCATCGCGAGCATGACCACGGCGGTCTCCGTCATGGCGATCGAGCGCGCGGACAAGCAGACGCGCGCGATCGAACTCGACCGTCAGCTCACCGAGATTTCCTCCGCCCTCCAGCGCCGCGTCACCGAGAACATAGCGCTGCTGCGCGCAGGCAGCGCGCTGTTCGCGACCCAGGACGTCGTTTCGCCCGAACAGTTCGCCGAATTCGCGCGCGACCTGCAAGGCGACGGTACGCTCTACGGCTCGCTCGGCATGGGCTGGGCGCCGCTGATCCCGGTGGACAAGCTGGCCGCTTTCGAGTTTGCGGTGCAGGGCGGCGGACGGCTGGACTTCAGCGTCGATCCGCGCCCCGAGCCCGGCCAGAAGTATGCCGTTCCGGTCTATTACCTGGAGCCGCAATCGTCGGGGAACAAGCGCGCGCTGGCCTTCGACATGTACTCCGAGCCCGTGCGCCGACAGGCGATGGAGCGGGCCATGGCCCGGCGTGGCCCGGCGGCGACGGGTGTGGTCCACCTCGCGCAGGACGGCTTCCGCTACCCGGCGCGAGATCAGCAGACCGACGCGGCGTTCCTCATCTATATGCCGGTGACGCTGGAGAGAGGCGGGCGGCGGTGGGTCAAGGGCTTCGTATATAGCCCGTTTCGCGCGCAGACTTTCCTCGGCTCGGCCAGTGAACTCTACCGCAACGACAGCATCGACATCGCCATCTACGACGACCACGTCGCGCCGGAGACATTGCTGGCGGAACAGCGCGGCGCCGACGGGCTGACCGGCCCCACCATAGAGCGACGCATCGACGTGGCGGGGCAGGCCTGGATCGTCGAGGTCGGCGACCGTCAGGCCAATGCGCTCTCGCCGCTCTCGCGCCTGACGCTGTTCTTCGGAGCGCTCGCCTCGCTGATGGTGATGGCGATCGGGCGGCTGATCACCAAGCGCGCCGCAGAAGACCGCGTCGTTCTGGAGTGGCTGACCAGCCAGGCCTCGATCCGTAATTCGCTGACGCGTGAGTTGAACCACCGCGTCAAGAACACGCTGGCGAACGTGCTGTCGATCGCAGCACTGACGCGGCGGCGCTCGAAAGGCATCGACGATTTCACCGAAAGCCTGACCGCGCGCATCCGGGCCCTGTCGGCCACCCACGACCTGCTCTCGCAGTCCGACTGGGGCCACGCGGCGCTGGGCGACATCGTGCGCTCGGAACTGGCGCCCTACATGGAAGGTAACGAGAGCCACGTCGTCATGGCCGGGCCGGGGATCAAGCTGGCGCCCAACGATGCCATGTCGCTGGGTCTGGCCATCCACGAACTGGCGACCAATGCCGCCAAATACGGTGCCCTCAGCACGATCGAGGGGCGCATTCACGTGCAATGGACGATGGCCTCGCCCGACCTCGCGGAAATTCACTGGCGCGAGGAAGGCGGCCCCCCGGTGGCCGAGCCGACCAAGCGCGGTTTCGGGCGCGATCTTATCGAGAAGATCGTGGCGCACGAACTGAAGTCGGAAGTGGATCTCAGGTTCGAGCCGGGCGGCGTGGAATGCCGGCTCAAGGTCCCGGTCCGCGCCTCGCGCGAATTCGTGCTTAGGAACGAGCGGCGCTAGCGTCGTTCTCCGGGCCGCACCAAGCGGGGCCATTATCGATTGCTTAAGCCGTGACGCAGTAATGCCCTCGCCAGATCATCGGGGGCAATTGCGATGGAAGCGCGTAACTGGAGCCGTCATATCGTCGAGAAGGACGTCGCCTGTCTCGTCGAAGGGGCGAGGGAACAGGTGTTCCTCTACGACCTTTCCATGGGCGGCTGTATGTTCGAGATGGCCTGCGACCGCGACATGCGCGAACGGTCGGCGACGCTCGATCTGCAGGGGCAGGGCATCGTCCAGGGACAGGTGGTATGGCAGGTCGGTCGCTGCATCGGCATGCGCTTCGAGGCATTGATCCCGCAAGCCGTCGTCCGGCGTCTGGGCTTCACGCCGCCGGTCGAGGATTTCCTCGGCCGCCCGGTACGTGAACCCAGCGGACACGCTCCCCAACCGCCGCTGTGATCGGGGTTTGGCCGGGCGCGATCCGGCTTGGACTGCCTGTACCTTGGTCCCATCGCGTAGGCACCTGACAGGCGGCGCATCTCAAACCTGACCCTGGCCTCCCGCCTTTGGAGATGACACGGCACGGGGAGGGTTGACGCTAGGCCGCTGACCGAAGGCCGCGTTCGGCGCTGTCCAGCGCGCCCTCGATCGCGGCGAGGAACTGGTCGGTGGCGCGTTCCCACGAATAGAGCGAGCCCAGCGCGGCGGCGTCGGTCCGCTCCACCGTCAGTGCGCCCTCGACCGCGCGGGCGAGCGAGGTATCGACCGCGCCCGCCGCCCAGCCGACACGGTGGTCCACGCCCCGTCCGTCAGGACCGAGGATGTCGATCGGCCCGGTCACCGGGTACGCTGCCACCGGAGTGCCGCAAGCCAGCGCCTCGATGACGACGAGGCCGAAGGTGTCGGTCAGGCTGGGAAACACGAAGCAGTCGGCGCTGCGATAGGCAGAGGCCAGCGCCTCGCCCGACAGTGCGCCGAGGAACAGGACGTGCGGATAGCGGCGGCGCAGGTTGTCGAGTGCAGGGCCGTCTCCGACCACCACTTTGCTGCCGGGCACGTCGAGGTCGAGGAAGGCCTCGAGGTTCTTCTCCGGCGCGACGCGGCCGACGTTGAGGAGGACAGGGCCCGGCCGCTTCGTCTTCAGCGCGGTCATCTCCGCAAGGCGCGGGCCGTCGGGGCGGAACAGGGCGTGGTCGATGCCCCGGCTCCACGCGCGGGTCGGGCCGATGCCGCGTTCTTCCAGTTCGGCGGCGAGGCTGCGGGTGGAGACCATGACCGCCTGGCTCTGCGCATGGAAACGCTGCAGGATCGGCCAGAAGTACTCGGCGGAGAGCCCGGTGCGCACCGCGCAGTATTCAGGAAAACGCGTGTGGAAGGCGGAAGTGAAGGGCACCCCGCGCGCCAGGCACCAGCCGCGCGCGGCCCAGCCGATCGGGCCTTCGGTGGCGATATGGACGATGTCCGGCGCCGCCTTGTCGAGCATCCGGCGTACGCCGAAGCGCGGCGCCATCGCCAGCCGGATCGAGGCATAGCCCGGCATCGGCATCGTCAGGAAGCGGTCGGGCGTGATCGTCTCGACCTCGTGCCCGCGGGCAGTGAGGTGTTCGACGGTCGAGGTGAGCGAGCGGACGACGCCGTTGACCTGCGGCAACCAGGCGTCGGTTGCCAGGGCCAGCTTCACGATACGGCCTCCGGGGTGGCTTCCTTGTCTGCGGCGTGCTCCTCGGCGGCCGTTTCGGCGATCGTGTGGCCGCCGGTTTCCTTGACCCAGTCGATCAGCGACATGTGGCCGGTGAAGTCTTCCGCCAGTGCGGTGCAGCTTTCGACCCAATCGCCGTCGTTGTAATACGTGATGCCGCCGAATTCGCGGATCTCGGCGCAGTGGATGTGGCCGCAGACGACGCCGTCGAACCCGCGCGAGGTGGCCTCGTTGGCGACGGCTTCCTCGTAGCTGCCGATGAACTGGACGGCGTTCTTGACCTTCTTCTTCATGTAGGCCGAGAGGGACCAGTACGGCATGTGAAAGCGGCGGCGCACGGCGTTGAACACGATGTTGGCGCGCAGCAGCATCGAGTAGGCCTGGTCGCCCAGGAACGCGAGCCACTTGTGGTAGAGCACGACGCCGTCGAAGGCATCGCCGTGCGTCACCAGCAGGCGGCGGCCGTCGACGGTGGTGTGGACGTATTCCAGCGCCAGTTCGACCCCGCCGAAGCTGAGGCCCGCATAGTCGCGCAGCATCTCGTCGTGGTTGCCGGCGATGAAGATCACGCGGGTGCCGCGGTGCGCCATCTTGAGGATGCGGCGCACGACTTCGTTGTGGGCGTCCGGCCAGTACCAGCCCTTGCGCAGCCGCCAGCCGTCGACAATGTCGCCGACGAGGTAGAGCGTCTCGCACTCGTGCGCCCGCAGGAAGTCGACCAGCATGTTCGCGTTGCAGCCGCGCGTGCCGAGGTGGATGTCCGAGATCCAGATCGTGCGGTACTTGCGCTTGGGCCGGAAGCCCTTGGGATCGGGAAGGTCGAGCCAAGCGGGAATCCCGCTGTTGTTGCCACGTCCGATGAAGTCTTCGATCTGCTCGCGCATGGTCGTTCGTCCCCAAATTCCCTGCGATTTCGGGGCCTATGACAGCAGGCGGTTGCGGCGGCGTGACGGTTGCGGGTCAATTCGATGACAAGTGCCAAGCGGCTTGTTGATAAGCGATATTTCCCGATTGTTTCCGGCGT
Organism: Sphingomonas sp. LH128; assembly: GCF_000293195.2. Taxonomy (NCBI): domain Bacteria; kingdom Pseudomonadati; phylum Pseudomonadota; class Alphaproteobacteria; order Sphingomonadales; family Sphingomonadaceae; genus Sphingomonas; species Sphingomonas sp. LH128. The sequence goes on along the minus strand of NZ_ALVC01000157.1, from coordinate 2,750 downwards.
CGGGGCCGGTTTTGCGAATTCATGACCGTGTCACCGATATGTCACCGGGTCGTCATACTCGGGAGGCAAAAGCCGCGCGTACAAAGGGTCCTGACCCTGGGGGCAGACTATCTCGAAAAGGCGGACAACGGGGCGATGCGGCGGATCGACATATTGCTGGCGAGCGAACTTTCGGGTGGGCTCGCGCCGTTTCGGCATGACCAGTTCGACGTCATGCTGCATCGCTGGACCGACTTTGCCGAGCTGCCGCTGATCGAGGGGGCCTTGTGGGTCTTCATCGACTGGGTGCTGCCCGAGATGTCCGGCCTCGAACTGTGCCGCCGCCTGCGCGCGGACAGCCTGACCGCCCATGCCCATGTGACCATGGTGCTGGAGGAGGACAACCAGGAGGACCGCAAGCGTGCGCTGCGCATGGGCGCGGACGACTACATGGTCGGCCCGCTGACGCGCAATGCACTGCTGGACCGGGTGCTCGGCGCCAACCTCGGCGAGCAGGACAGCGCGGGCATCCGCGTCGTCACGCAGGGCGAGCTGATGGTGGACGTCGCCGCGTTCCAGGCGCGTTTCCAGGGCAAGCCGATCTCGCTCATGCCCAACGAACTGCGCCTGCTGCGCTACTTCATCGAGCACCCCGGCCGGGTATTCAGCCGCACGCAGCTGATCTCGGCGCTCGGCAAGCAGGAGCCGCCGGTGGACGAACGCACGGTGGACGTGTGGATCGGCCGCCTGCGCCGGGCGCTCAAGGGCGTGGGTGCGGGCAACCCGCTGCGTACGGTGCGTTCGCTGGGGTATGTGTTCGATACGGTTTGAGGGGAAGAGCCCACCCCCAACCCCTCCCGCAAGCGGGAGGGGAGTAGGAAGGTTACGCCCTCCCGCAAGCGGGAGGGCCGGGAGGCTTGAGAGCGTAGCGAACTAGCCGGACGGGGTGGGCCTCGCCGCCCTACTGTAACGTCGCCCCATCCTCGTCACCATCGCCCGCGCGGCCGAAGAACTGCATCAGCTGCACCAGCAACTCGCACCGCGCCGAGAGCCCCGAGGCTTCCAGCAGCGCCTGCTTGGCGGCCGGATCGAACGGCGCGATCTGCGAGACGCCGTTGATCAGCGACATGTCGTCGAGCCGCCCGACCTGCTCCCAGTCGACCACATAGCCCTGCGCCTGCGCGAACCGCTTCGCCTCGCGCTCGAAGCTGGCGCGCTCGATCGGGGCGAGCACTTCCTCGGGCTCTTCCAGCAGCTCCGCCTCGACCTGACGGAACGGCGTCGTCACGTCGAGTTCGCGCAGCACGCGGAAGCGTTTCTCGCCGTCGAGAATGATGTTGAAGCGGCCGTCTTCCAGCGCCTCGACATCGCCGATGCGGCCCAGGCACCCCACCGCGAAGAGCGGGGCGCCCTCGAAGCCCTTCTGCGGCTGGATCATGCCGATCAGCCGGTCGCGTGCGAGGGCGTCGCTCACCATCGCGCGGTAGCGCGGCTCGAAGATGTGGAGCGGCAGTTGCAGCCCCGGGTAGAGCACCGCGCCGGTCAGCGGGAAGATGGTGATCCGCGCCAACCGCGTCAGCCGAACAGGACGGTCGAGAGCTTGCGGCGCGTGGCCGAAACCCACGGGTCTTCGAGGCCGATCGCTTCGAAGATCTGCAGCAGCTTGGCCTTGGCCGCGCCCTCGTTCCATTCGCGGTCGGCCGTGATCATGCGCAGCAGCGTTTCGGCGGCGCCGTCGCGCTCACCGGCGGCGAAGGCGGCACCGGCGAAGGCGAACTGCGCTTCCATGTCGGCGGGGTGCTCGGCTGCGGCGGCGCGCAGAGCGGCCAGTTCGCTGTCCTCGGGCTTGTCCTTGGCGAGTGCCAGCACACCGCGCGCGCGCGCCACATGCGGGTCGGTGGAGAGCGGCTCGCCCAGCGAATCGAGAACCTGCTCGCCTTCCTCGATCCGCCCGGCGGCGACGAAAGCGCGGACCAGACCGCCGAGCACTTCGCCGTTGTCGGGCGCCATCTCGAGGATCTGCATGAAGATGCTGGCGGCGCGTTCGCCGTCACCCTCGGCCAGCGCTTCCTCGCCCATGGCGATCAGCGGGGTAAGGTCGGGCGCGGGCTCGACGCCGCCCGGCTGCACCGGCAGCTTGGCGAGCAACTGGTCGAGCATGCCCTTGAGCTGCGATTCGGTGCGGGCGCTGGTGAGGTCCGCCACCGGCTGGCCCTGGAAGATCGCGTAGACGGTCGGAATCGACTGCACGCGGAACTGCGCCGCGATGAACTGCTCCTCATCGACGTTGACCTTGGCGAGCAGAACGCCCTTGTCGGCGTATTCGGCGGCGACCTTTTCCAGCACCGGGGTCAGCGCCTTGCAGGGGCCGCACCACTCGGCCCAGAAGTCCAGGATCACGAGCTGGGTCATCGAAGGTTCGGCGACCGCCTTGCGGAACCGGTCCACGGCCTTCTGCTCGTCGAGGTTGAGACCCATGCTGGCCAAGATTCGTGCTCCAATTACGAAAAATCAATTCCCTAGATTGGCCTTTCGCGCGCGTTTGTGAAGGGAGAATGCGCCAATTCGGCCCGTTTCCGAGGCTGTCGCAAAAACTTTGTCTTTTATGCTTGCCGACCTTTCGAACCGCTGCTAGTGGGCCGCCTCCACACCGGACGGGCCGCTTTCCAGCAGGCCTTTTCGAAACGCCAGAGCGGGCGTAGCTCAGTGGTAGAGCACAACCTTGCCAAGGTTGGGGTCGAGGGTTCGAATCCCTTCGCCCGCTCCAGTTT
>NZ_ALVC01000156.1:0-6960 GCF_000293195.2 Sphingomonas sp. LH128 | reverse complement strand
GATGCCGCGCTGCTGGCGGTGCTTATCGGCGCATCATCGGACTTTCTGACCCCGATTGGTCATCAGAACAATCTTCTGGTCATGGGGCCGGGCGGCTACCGATTCAGCGATTATGCCCGGATGGGCGCGCCGTTGGTCGTGGCTGTGGTAGCCTGTACGGCGATTACGCTGACGCTGCTGTATGGCTGATCGGGACTTCACGGTGCGCGATGCGCAGCACCAAGAAGCCCAGAATGCCGGAAATCAATGAACCGACGAGAATGCCGACTTTGGCTTCGGACTGAAGGATCGGGTCGCCCGGGAACGCCAGGAGGGCGATGAAAAGGCTCATCGTGAAGCCGAACCCACAGAGCAGGGCTACCCCCAGCATTCTGCATCCGGCTGGCATGCGCCGGAGCATCCGCCAATCTCAGCTTGGTGGCCATCAGCGACAAGCCGAACACGCCGATCGGCTTGCCGAGCACCAGACCTGCTGCGACTTCAAGCGTCACCGGTGCGAGTACTGCATTCGCCGGCAGGCTGAGAGAGTGGGTCGATTGCCGACCTGCCCAAGTGATCGAGTACGCCCGTCTGCGTCGGGCGGACATGGTTGGGAAGGCGAAAACGAGTTTCGCGCCTTCCCTTGCACAAGAGATCGAGCCCGGCTGCTACCACCTCAAATCGGCGATATTGAATTTGATTGAGCGATTGCCTTCAAAACCTGAGCGCTTGGCTTAGGAGACCGTTTGAATGTGACCGGATCGACGCTGGCAAGGCCGAAGGCGCCGTGGCCGATGCCAGCTCCCCATTCGTAATTGTCCATCAGCGTCCAATGGATATAGCCTTGTACCGGGACTCCTTCGGCCATCGCCCCGAGAAGTTCCCGTAGGCCGTCGCGGATAAGGTTGGCGCGGATTGTATCGTCGTCGGTTCCGACACCGTGCTCGGTTACCAAAACCGGCTTGCCGGTCGCCTGGTAGGCGTATCGCGCCGCGCCGGCGAGTGACGGAGCATATACTTCGGCGCCGCGGAAATTGCGCGGCGTGCCCGCAGGCGCAGGGAGGCGGCCATCCTTGCCCCACAGGATGCGTTCGTAGTTCTGGATGGCGACGAAATCGTCATCGCGCGCCACTGCCAGCCAGTCTCCGTAGAGTTCGGCCCGCATCCGGTCTCGGATGGAATTCGGGCCGACGGGCTGGTCGTCGGCGATAGACAGTGTGAAGCCGACGGGAAGGTCGGGGCGCACTGCCTTGATCGCGGCACGCGCACTTTTGTGGCCCTTGATCATCGCGGCGGTCAGGGCGGGGACGTCCTCCGGCAAGACGGTGTTAGCCACGAGATAGCGCGGTACGCCCGCAGCCTTTGCGGCCGCAGCCAGATTGGCGCGCAATCCTCCCATGAACTGAGGGGGCAGAACGAAGGGCAGCAGGCGGGGCAGGTTCGGCTCGTTCAAGGTCGTCGCGATTGCTATTCCGCTTGCGAGATGTTTGGCCGCCCGCTCGCAGAAACGAGTGAACAGGTCGCTCGCATCGGGATGCAACCATCCTCCTTGGGCGGCAAACCAGCGTGGCGTTGTGTAGTGGTTGAAGGAGACCACCGGGGCAATACCACGTTCGCGGCAGCCATCGATGATGGCCTTGTAGTGATCGAGCATGGCGCACGAGAACATTCCCGGTTCCGGCTCGATGCGTGGCCACTCAAGACTGAAGCGGAACCCATTGAGCCCGATGCTTTTCACAAGGTCGAGGTCATCTCGCCATAGCTCGAGGCTGTTGACAGCATCACCCGACGGCGCGCCAGTGATAGTAGGTTGCACATTCTCGAGAAGCCACTGGTCGGAATTCGTGTTGTTACCCTCGATCTGGTGGCCGGCAGTAGCCGCGCCCCACAGGAAGCCGGAAGGGAAGCTGGCCGATCCTAGCGAGGATTGCTTTTGCGCAGGAGCGGCGAGCGCTTTTCCAGCAAGCATGGGCGCTGCGGCAAGCGCGGCAGCGCCGGCGATGATTGAACGTCGGTCGATCATGCGAAGTCCTTGGTGAAGCGGCAGGCGGGTGGGCCCGGCCATGAAATCAGACAGGCACTTGTTCCGGAGCCTATGCTGCCGAAAGAAGCCTGAAACGCGCCAGCATGTCCCTGAATGTCAGTCCTGCATCGACGTAAGTGTAGACCCGCATGGGGCGCCCACCCGCACGCTCCGCATAGCTTCCGTTGTCGAGAAGCCTTGGTGTTGGCAGCAGCTTGTACCGGCTCGATGTAGGATCTGGCTGCATAGGGGGAACCAGCGCGGTCAATGTCACCAGCGGACTGTCGCCCAGGACGTAGGCGTCTGTCATGGCCACCGGGGGTACGCCAGGTATCTTGGCGAACATCTCCGGTATCGCATCGACCCTAGACTTAAGATAGGCGCCGAGCCGGCTCTGTCCACCCAACTCCTCAAGTTCGGCCGTGCTGAACAGCATCTGGCTATAGGCATCGGAGGGCACTTGCCAGATCTCGATATCGGATTCGTTGAACAGCACTTGCGCCGCTACAGGATCGATAGAGAAATTGAATTCCGGTTCGCCCGGCTTGGCTCCGGGATTTCCAAAGCCGGAATGAGTGTTCCCACCGATCCAGACCAATTTTATGCGGCGGCCAATGCGCGGCTCAGACAACCAAGCGAGCGCGAGATCGGTTAGCCCAGCGCCGGCCGCATAGATCAGAGGCTCGTTAGCGTCTTCGCGCATAGCTTCGCGGACGATGGCAGCCGATGCCGTACTGGGTTTCGAGGAGGTGCGTGACTGGATTGGCGTCTCGGATCCGGCTATGATGCTATACTTGCCGGCAAGCTTCATGATTTCGAGAACTTCGCCAACCCGTGCGATTGCATCTTGGGCGTCGTGCCCGCTGCCGAACTTGGCGGGAAGGTGCGATCCCACGATGAGAGAAATCTTGACCGACGAGCACAATGCGTGATGCGCAAGCTGAAACAATCCGTCCGGATCACCAGCGAAGTCGTTGTCGAGGATCACCCGTGCTAACGCTGGCTGCTTGCCAAATGCATGTGCGGGCACCGCGAGTGCGCTAGCGAGCGTCATCGCCAAACCGACGAATTTCCGGCGTTCCATTTTATGGGGCAACAAGCCTCTCCTTTCGTCTCTTTGGGCCGTTGTCCATCATCCAAAGCATCATGTAAAATATGCATTTTTTAGATAAACATAGGTACAGCCTATAGCAGGAATATTGCTTAAGAGGCTGCGAGCGGTGCTCCATCCGGGCTAACCGACAAATGTACAGTCGTGGAGTTTGCCGCAGACAGGTCACAGCGATCTCGCATCGGAAACCCTCAGTCCGAAACGGTAACACGTAACGCTGACCTGGAAACAAATCGGATGGCCGGTTTTTGGATTGGCGGGCAACGCGCTGAACTTCCGCAAAGCGGGCGGTTGCTGCTGATGGATCTTTAGCAAGTTGGACGTTGGGAGTGTCGTAGCCATCCGGTGAAAGCCGCGGCGCAGCTCTGATCAAGTGGTGATGGAGCGGCGTGCGGGCAGCCATTTCCAGGGCAGCAGTTCGTCGAGTTGGCGGGCCGGATGCTCGGCGATGCGGGTGAGCACATCCGCGAGCCAAGCCTGCGGATCAACGTCGTTGAGGTGAGCAGTCTGGATCAGGGTGTAGAGGACCGCCGCGCGCTGGCCGCCGCGATCGGATCCGCAGAACAGCCAGGCCTTGCGGCCTAGTGGCACGCAGCGCACGTTCTGCCGCGTTGTTGGTCATACAGACCTTCCCGTCGGTGAGGAAGTGGGCGAAGGTATCCCAACGTCGCAGCATGTAATTGATGGCTTTGGCGAGATCGTGGTTGCGCGACAGCCTGGTGAGCTGGCTGGTCAGCCAAGCGTGGAGCTCAGCCATTAGGGGCCCGCTCAACTCGCGGCGTACGGCGAGACGCTCGTCGGCGTCCTGGCCATTGATGCCGCGCTCGACATCGAACAGCGCATCGATCCGCTGCACGGCTTCTAGCGCGATCGGGTAGATCATGCCGGCATGATCGCCGCGGCTCTTTTTGCGGGCTGCGCTGGCGACGTCGGCCAGTTCGAAGAACTTGCGTCTCGCGTGAGCAAAGCAGCCGGCCTCATGAACAGGCGCAGGCAAGCGACCGGGGGCATAGCTCGCCGTAACCGCCATAGGCATCGGCCTGCAGGATCCCTGACCAGGATGCGAGATGCGCCCTTGGACGTTCGCCGCGCCTATCGCGCGAATAGTGGAACAGCGCCGCGGGCGGATCGGCGCCGGCGAATGGTCGATCATCCCGCACGTAAACCCGTAGGCTGGCGGTATCGGTCTTCACCTTGGCCATGACCGGCACGGTCGTATCGTCGCCATGCAATCGCTTGGCGGCGAGGACGTGTGCCTCGATGAGGCGGTAGAGCGGCAGCAGCGCGAAGGCGGCGGCACCAACCTGGTCGGCGAGCGTCGAGGTGCTCAGCGGTACGCCCTCGCGGGCGAAACGCTCCGCCTTGCGGTTGAGGGGTTAGTACTGGCCGTACTTCTCGAACAGCAGCATGGCGAGGAAGCTCGGGGCAGCCCAGCCACGCGGCACGACGTGGAAGGGCGTGGGCGGCTGCGTGATCGTCTCGCAGTCCCGGCAGGAGAAGTTCTCGCGCACGGCCTGGACGACATTCCGAGCGCGCGGGATCACTTCAAGCGTCTCGCTGACATCCTCGCCAAGCTTGGACAGCCGGCTCCCGCCGCAAGCCGGGCAAGAGCACGGTGCCGGCACCACAATCCTCTCGCGAAGCAGAAGCTCGGGAAACGGCATTCTGCCCGGCCGCTTACGCTCGAAGGCGGTGACGGTCGCCGTCTTCTCGGCCGCGACTTCGGCAGCAAGACTGTCCTCAGCCGCATCGTCCTCAAGCTCTTCGAGCTGCAGTTCCATCCGTTTTAGCAGGCGGCGGGTGCGCTTAGCGCTCGCGCCGTACTGCTCGCGTCTGAGCTTGGCGATCTGCAGCTTGAGGTGCGCGATCACCGCCCCGGTGGCACTCCCCCGGGCATGGGCATTGGCGAGCTTGGCTTCGGCCTCATTGGCCCGCTGGGTCGCACTCGCCAGCAGCGCCTTGAGCGCTTCGATATCGTCAGGAAGGGGTGAAACGGCGGCTTCCATGACCGCGATGGAATCACAGAAACTCGTTCGAATGAAGCGCAAAATGCTCCGCTGGAGAAGAAAACGGCGCCCCTATCCAGCGTTCTGCAGACGCCAGGAATACTGCGGGTTCCACCAGTCGATCCCGTCGAGCAGGCAAGCGAGGTGCGAGGCTGTCAGCGACACCAACGCTGTTCTGTCGTTCGGTGCCCCCGTCGGTTAAAACGTACCCCTCACCAGCGCAAACGCGCGGGGGAGCGGGGGAATTTTAGAAGGCGGGAGGAGCGAGAGACGATGCACTGCATCTCGTCATCGGCAGGCAGGACGCAGTTCCCGCTACTTGAACGTCATGGCAGGCACGGACACCGCCTTAGCTCTCGCCAAGGATGCAATCTCCTTTTCGCTAACCGAGCCCTTCGTGCCGCAGCTGGGGCAGGCAAAGAAGCTCACACCGCCAGCGCAAAGCATGTCCTCAATGTTGAACGTGTTTCCGCAAGAGCATTCGGCGGAAACACGCATTTGATGATGGTTCATCTGTCGGCACCCCTCCAGAGAATCGGAACCCTGTATTCACCCCGCCCAAATCGGGTGATTTTTATCCACAAAGATGGCGGCGCCGCGCAAGCGTTTGTCCGTTCTGTTGCACTCTTGGTGCGACAAACGGAGCGTCAGGGTGTTGTAGAATAGCGGCCTATGCCAGCTCGTCGGCGACTGGAACGGCACCACCCCCATCGGGGGAATTATGGTCGAACGGAAGTGGGACGGGTGGCGCGCGCTCCGCTTCCGCGGCCTCGACGGCAAGCCGCGCCTGTGGTCTCGCAATGGCCAGCCGCTCAACGGCGCCGATCAGGTCGTGCACCAGCTTGGCTTGATGCAGCGCGTCGCGGGCGTGCCGCTCTTCCTCCACGGCGAAATCGTGGTCGACGCGACGCTGTACGCAACGAAACGCTGGTTCGAGAGCGGACGGCGCAGGGGAGGGGATAAAGGCCGCCTCCACCTCTTCGACGTGCTGACGGAGGAGGAATGGCGCGCGGGCGACTGCAATCGGCCGCTGCATGAGCGAAAGGCCTGGCTGCAGGAGCTGGCGGCCGCGGTGCGCGACGATCCGGCGCTCTCCTGGGATTGGCGGCCGGGAAGCCGGGGCGGAGACGACCCCACCGCCGTTCAGGTGGTCGCGGATGAATGGGCCTTCACCGAATCGGACGTGCACGACATGGTGCAGCGCGTGTGGGCTGTCGGGGGAGAAGGGCTGATGCTCAATGATCCCGAGAGGCCCTGCCGGCGCAAACGCGGGCCTGCATGGGTCAAGGTGAAGCTGGACAACTGGTCTAAGTGGGAATCGCCCAGGAGGGCGGCATGATGTTCCTGATCGCCTCAAACGAGGCCGCAGAAATTAAACCCTACCGAGGGAAACCCAGGAACGTAACGACCGTGGAAATGCAGCCGACCAAGATCACCCAGCGCCGCGGGCGGACAGTCAAGTTCACTGGCACAGTCATCGCAAAGGGCGAGTTTCCGACGCGGCAGGGATTCGAAATACGGATGGAGGTCCACCAGACCGAGGGCGGCGCTTACGTCGCGGTGACGACGACCGACGCAGAGACGCGCGCTGTTGTCATCGAGCCCGCCGATCCGAAGGACATGCAGTGCGCGGTCATGGAAGCGTTCGACTGGCATGATCGAGCCAAGACGATGCCGCGAGATCAGCTCAAGTGGAAGTTTGTAAGGACGGTAGACTGAAGCGAAAGGGATAAACTCGATGGTTATGGTGCCTGCAGATAGTCGGCCGTGAACAATGCGATGTTCGTTTCGGCGACGGGTAGATTGCGTCCGATGTGCCGTGAGGGGTTTATCGAACTGGT
>NZ_ALVC01000155.1:0-6629 GCF_000293195.2 Sphingomonas sp. LH128 | reverse complement strand
CGCGGCTTCATGCGCGGCAGCATCGACATCTGCGCCCGGCTCTCGATCTGGAAGGTGCCAAGCGTGTCGGCCTTCTGGATCATGGCGTAGACGTCGGGGTCGTCGCTTTGGAGGTCGGCAAGGCCCACCTTAAGGCCCTTGCTCTCCTCCAGCATGGTGAAGGCCCGGTTCATGCAGCCCAGCATGCCAAGACCCAGCACATCGACCTTCATCATCCTGAGCGCATCAATGTCGTCCTTGTCCCACTCGATGATCTGGCGATCGGCCATTGCGGCGGGCTCGATCGGGACAAGGTCGTCGAGGCGATCGTGCGTCAGGACGAAGCCGCCGGGATGCTGGCTCGATTGGCGCGGCACGCCGATCAGCTGGCGCGCAAGGTCGAGCGTCAGGCGCAGCCGCCGGTCGGACATGTCGAGATTGAGTTCCTCAGCCTGCTTCTCGCCCACGCCTTCGGCCGACCAGCCCCAGACCAGGCCCGCAAGTGACGAGGTCAGGTCCTCGGGCAGGCCCATGGCCTTGCCGACATCGCGTACCGCACCGCGCGCGCGGAAACGGGTGACGACCGCCGTCAATGCCGCCCGGTCACGCCCGTAGGTATCGAATATCCACTGGATGATCTCCTCGCGGCGCTCATGCTCGAAATCGACGTCGATGTCGGGGGGCTCGCGCCGCTCGCCCGAGACGAAGCGCTCGAAGAGCAACTCGTGCTTGATCGGATCGATCGAGGTGACGCCGAGCACGAAGCAGACGCAGGAGTTCGCCGCCGATCCGCGCCCCTGGCACAGGATGCCCCGCCGCCTCGCCTCTGCAACGATCGAATGGACGGTGAGGAAATAGGGCGCGTAGTTCAGCTCGGCGATGAGCTTCAGTTCATGCGCGATCTGGTCACGGTAGTTCTGCGGCGGATCGCCGCCGAACATGGCGCCCAGCGCCTCGTGCGCCATTGTCTCCAGCGCCTGCTGCGCCGTCAGGCCCTCGATTACCTTCTCCTGCGGGTAGTGGTAGGTAAGATCGCCGAGCGAGAATGTGCAGGCATTCGCGATATCGATGCTGGCTCGCAGGGCATCGGGATACGCAGCGAAACGGCGCTGCATCTCCTCTGCCGATTTGAGCGCGCGATCGGCGTTGACCTCGCGGCGATAGCCAAGGTCGTCGACTCGGCAATTATGCCGGATCGCGGTCACCACATCCTGCAGCAGCCGGGCATCGGGCGCATGGTAAAGCACGTCGCCGGTGACGACGGCGCGCACTCCGGCCTCCCTCGCCTGGCGCGCCAGCGCGTCGATCCGCACGGCATCGCCCGGGCGGCGGCGCTGGAACAGCGCCATATGCGCTCGCCTGCCATAGACGGATCGGAGATCGGCGAGCGCCGCAGCATTATCCGCATCCGCCTCGTGCGGCAGGAGAATGGCGATCACGCCCTCGGACCAGGCTTCGAGTTCGGGCCAGTGCAGCAGGCAAGCCCCTTTCCCCGCCCGGCGCTTACCGATAGTGAGGAGGCGCGTGATCCGCGACCACGCCTTCCGGTCAGTCGGGTAAAGGAGCAGCCGGCGACCGCAGGACAGATCGACCCGGGTTCCGGCGATGAGGCGTACCCCGGTGGCCTTCTCCGCCTCCCAGGCGCGGACCACCCCGGCGACACTGCCAAGGTCGGCAATGCCGATGGCGGAATACCCGAGCTTCGCCGCGACCGAGAACAGCTCGTCCGGGCTCGACGCCCCGCGCAGGAACGAGAAGTGCGTGAGCACCTGGAGTTCGACGTAGGCGGTCATGCGAAGACCCCGTGCATCCACCACGAGAGATCGCCGGTCTCGCCGGCAACGCCGTCGCCGCGGCGGAACACCCAGTAGCGCCCGCCCCCCTCGTCCTCGACCCGGTAGTAGTCGCGCACGGCCCAGACTTCACCGTTGCGCCGCCACCACTCGCCATGGATGCGCTCGGGCCCGTCGCCGGCCACGACCGTGTAGGACCGTCCGCGCCATTCGAAACGGCGCGGAGGCTGATCGGGCAGCAGTGCGATGACGCGCGACAAGGGCTCGGGCCGCGCGAACAACCGCACCGGCCGCTGCCACGCCGGCCAGGAGCCGGCTGTCGCGATCGGGCTGGTCGGCCTCACGGCACGTTCGGGCACATGGCTCTCGACCGGCGCAATGCGGAAAACCGCGCCCGGTCCGATCCTGCCTGCCACGACGTCGACCAGGCGCGCCGGATCGCGCAGCGTACTTTCCCCAGCGAGGATCGCCCCCAGGTTCTCGGCATCGAGCGGCTCGGTATGCGGCGCCAACAGCCTGAACTGTTCAAGACCCATGCCAGGATCGATGCGCTCGATTCTGAGCTTCAGGAGGCGCAGCAGGTGCGCCACCTCACGGCTCGGCCGGGAAGTGCCGATCGTCACCACCTGCTCGCCGCCGTCGATCCGTAAGGCGCAAAAGCGCAGTGAGCGCGCGCCCAGGCCTTTGCGCTGCAGCACCTCTGCCAGATCCCTCAGCAGGTCGTGCATGACCTGAGCAATCGCTTCGGCCGTGCCGATCGGTTCGAGCAAACGACGCTCGACCGCCGGGGTGACGATATCCTCACGCGGCGTGATCGGCTCGGCCTTCCCGCCGAGCGCCTGATCGAGCCGATCGATGGCGGCGAGACCCAGCCTGCGTGCCAGGGGCCCGCGCGCGACGGGCAGCAGGTCGGCAATCGTCTCGAAGCCGAACTTGCGCGCGGCGACGAGAGCGCCGCTTTCGAGGCGCAGCGCCGCGACCGGTAGCGGCGACAGGGCTTTCAGCACGCCGCCCTGTGGGATGATGGCGATGTCCTCGCGCCCATAGCGGGCCAGCGCGTGCGCGGCGCCCGCGGTCTCGGCAATTGCGATGCGCGCGGTGAACCCGGCGCGGCGACAGAAGGCCTGCAGCCGCTGGCAGAAACGCTCCTCCCCGCCATGCAGGTGCGCGGCGCCCGTGAGGTCCAGCCAGATGCCGTCAGACGGCGAGACCGCGGCGATCGGCGACCAGCGGCGGATGCCGAACAAAGCGAGGCGATCGAGCAGCGCCTGGTCGGCCTCGGGCTCGGAGGCGCGGAAGTCGAGATCGGAGACGAGCGCGCGGGCATGGGTTGCCACCATGCCGACATGGATGCCCAATGCCCTTGCCGCCGGACAGGCCGAAACGATCTCGTCGCGCCGACCGACCTTGCCGATCAGCGCCAATGGGGCAGCCATGACCGGCGGTGCATCGCAGACCTCTTGCGCGACCACTGAAGAGACCGTTCGCCTGAACGGATGCTCTGCCGTCTCGGAGCGCCGTCCGAGCTCTCGCATCGGCGGCCTCGCGTGCAGCGGCAGCGCCGCGATCTCACGCTCGACATCCAGGCGTGTGCGGTCCTCCCCCTGGACGGCCCCCTGCCCTGCTGCGTTCTGCCGCTCGCGTGCCCACCGGGCACCCGGCCGCCATCCGCCGCCGCGAGGGACCGAGCAGGCACCAGGGTTGTCGTCGACGGGAAGCTGGAGTGCGCGCGGCTCAGGCCGCGGCGCGGCGAACCGATCCTGCCGTCTCAGCCGCTCGATGGCCAGGAACGGCAGGAACAGCGAGACGACCCGTCGCATCGCACCCCTCCACAATCAGGGAAAAGCCTTCGCCGCCGCGCTGGCGTGCGAGTTCGACCAGCCAGCGCGGGCGCCCGACTCCCGCGATGCCGAGCAGTTCGGACGGTGCGCTGGCGATCCGCCAGCGCGTCCAGGCCGCGGATGGATCGGCGAGCGGGTCACGATCCCGGCCGCGGTGACGCCGCAGCAGGAGCACCGGGATGTCAGCCTCGGCGGCAGCAAGCTGCAGGCGGCGGGTAGCTACCATCGAGACCTTGCTGGCTTCGGCGACCACGGCGGCCGGCGTTCCATCGCGTACAGCATCCTCGACCACGGCGAGCAATACTGCATCGTCGCGCGGCTGTGCATGAATGACGTCGGCGGAAGCCAGGCCCGCCTGTTCGAGGCCGGGGGCATAGAGGTCATTGCGGCAGCTGACCCACAGGACCGGCGCTGCGGCCAAGCGGGCTTCGCGCGCAGCGATGCCGGCCAGGAAAAGCGTGGCCGCCGCGTCATCGACCAGCGAGCACGTGAGCGCAGCGGCCTCGTGCAGGGCACCTGCGCGCAAACCGCCGGATCCGAGGCGGCCATCCAGAGCATCGATACCAAAAGGCATGGTCCGATGATCAGCCAGCGGGGTCGCCAGCGCGCGGAGGGCATCGATGCCCGGATGCGTAAGCGATGAAACCAAGGACATGGTGATTCTTTGAAAGACTCAGAAATGTTACTCTTATGTTCTCACCTGGAGGCCGGTACGGTCAACCGGTTTGATGGACGAGCGGATAGCGACATGGGGACAAGCCTGTGCACACGGCGCATACCTGCGGGCTTCGCAAATCCTAAGCCGCCCCTCACTGTTGGTTTGGAGGCGGCATAAAGGAATGCGTATGGGAACAAACCGGATGGGCGAACGATGCAGTTCAAGTTCAAGGTTCGATGACGATGACACTGGGAAATTCCTGCGCGGCGTTCAACGACGAGGAGGTCGCGGAACTTCGCGGCATTGCAAAAAACTACCGCGAGGCGAGCGGGCCGGTGGTGAAGCTGTCGAACATGCTGGGCAACAAGATCGAAAGCGCGCTCAGCAAAGTGCCGGAAGGCTGGCAGGCCGCCGCCGCGCAGGCGACCGACATAGCGCTGCGCACCTCCTACGCCGCCGCCAGCGGGACGCAGGCCGAACCGGAATCACGCAGCTACCTCAACACCGTGCTCGCCAAGTGCGCGGGAGACCGCTGGCATCAAGTCGCATCGTCGGTCAGCGGAGCCATTGGCGGCGTCGGCGGCCTGACGACGCTGGCGCTGGACCTTGGCGTGACAACCACGCTCATCCTTCGCTCGATCCAGGAGATCGCGCTCGGCTATGGCGAGGACATCGAGGACGAGGCCGTCCGTCTGCAATGCATTGGTGTGTTCGGCTTCGGCGGCCCGCTGAGCGAGGACGACGACGTCGACACCGGCCTTTTCGGCGCGAGGCTGGCGCTGCGCGGCAAGACGCTGGAAGCGATGCTGCGCGTCGTCGTCCCGCGTCTGCTGCCCACCGTCACCGCTGAAGCCGCAGCCAAGTCGGTGCCGCTGGTGAGCGCGGCGGTCGGCGCGGTGCTGAATCCAGCCTTCACTTCGTATTACCAGAAGATGGCACACGTCCACTTCCGCCTGCGCAGGCTGGAGCGCGATCACGATCCCGAGACGGTGCGCGCCTGCTTCGAGCGGGTCCTGACCGACATTCGCCACCAAACACACAAACCGAAGGGCGAATCCAGATGAAAGCGCCGGCCTCCCGACACGCCTGTATCGTCTGTCCTGGAATTTTCCCGGATGTAAGCTGCGAGACAATCTTTGCCTTACGTCCCAGGGCAGGAAAATCATCGCGCGTTTGAGGCCGCCAACACCTCGACCCACCCCACCGAACGCGAAGCCGCTCGCCTGCAGTGCCAGGCCCGCTTCCACAACCAGCGCGCTGGCGAGATCAACGATCTCGGCAGCCGGACAGCCTATCAGCAGTTTGAAAAGCCGTACTGATAACGATTGACGGCGCCGGTTTCGGCGCCGTCACGATCCGTCACCGCACCAGCGCCGTCTGAGAGCGCAGGCGGCTGATGCGCCCACGCGACGTAAAGCAGCTCCCTCCCCAGCCCGCTTGCGGGCTACGCGGTAGCGCTTGTCAGTCGCGTGCGACCATGAAAGGATTTGATCATCCTCGGCCTCTGGCTGCCAGCGGGAGAAACTCGATGGATGACGCGCTTGAGCCATTACCGCCTTGCACGCAACCGGTCTTTACCGTTTGTCTCGATGGCGACATTCCCTCGTTCATGCCTGCCGCGGCGCCAGCCGTGCAAAAGCGCCCCTCGCTTTCGGAATTGTTCGCCCATCTCATGGCGGCTGCTGGATGCAATGTGATTGCGGCACCTGCCTCAGCCGCTCATCCACCTTCAATCCATGACGGTTTTGGGGCGCTCATGGAGGCAAGCAACCAGTTTCTTGTAGGTCCTGGTATCCCTCTGGCAGAAGCGTTCTGGACCCATGTGCTCGCTTACCGTCGCGGTACCGTCACGAGGGCCTTGCGCGCTGCGGCTTTACAAGGACAGCATATACAGGGCTTCCTTACTATTTACGCGACTGACGTCCGCTCTCCCTTGCTCTACACTGAAAACGCCCCGCCGTTGCGTGTCCGCGAGACCATAGACGTCCCGCCGGGTGTCGATGGGCCCTTCCTCGTTCTCGTGGTGTGCGAACTTGCCGAAAATGAAGACGCGCGCCCGATCCGCGGCTACGCCCAGCCAGTCTATCAGGCCCGGCGGTTCGTTCCCGTGGCATCCAATCTCGAGCGCGATGTTCTAGCATTACAGTTGCATTTTTGACTTGATATGAGCGCGCCGTGCGGCAGCCTGATGCGCTCGTCTCCAGCATGACCAGGCGATGATGTAGGCGGGCTGGATACGACGCTGGGCCAGCTTGTTGGCGATCCGCCGGACTTCCTGGATCGACCAGCGGATCAGATCCTGATGGTCGGCATCCTTAGTCTTTTTGGGGGCGTCGCGTGGTTGGCGCGATATCGGAT
>NZ_ALVC01000154.1:0-22739 GCF_000293195.2 Sphingomonas sp. LH128 | reverse complement strand
CGGGCGCGGCGGACGCGGTGGCGGCCTTCCTCGACGATTTGCGCGCGCGTGAGATCGAGGCGCAGCCGATCCCCATCGAGGTCGCCGCGCATTCGGCGATGCTCGACCCGATCCTGCCCGAATTCCGCGCCCTGCTGAAGACGATCACGCTGCGCGCCCCGCAAATCCCCTTCGCCTCGAACCTGACCGGGCGCTGGGTGAGCGCGGCGGAGGCGACCGATCCCGAATACTGGGTGCGGCACTTGCGTGAGCCGGTGCGCTATACCGACGGCCTCGAATGCCTGCTGGGCGAGGCGGATCAGGTGCTTCTGGAAGTCGGCCCCGGCCGGGCGATGACCAGCCTCGCCCGCCAGCATCCGGCGCGCAAGGCCGGCCAGCCGGTGGTCGCCTCGATGCGCCATGCGGGCGAGGAGGTTGCCGACGACCAGCGGTTGCTCGAAGCGCTCGGCGAACTCTGGGCGCTGGGCGTCGAGATCGACTGGACCGCATGGTGGGGCGAGGAGCGCCGCCTGCGCGTGCCGCTGCCGACTTATCGCTTCGAGCGCGAACGGCACTGGATCGAGCCGGGCGCGAGCCTGCACACGGCGGCCTCCGGGGGCGATGCCGATACCCGCCTCGCGCTGGGCGACTGGGGCTACGAGCCGGTGTGGAGCCGCGAGGATCCGGTGGCGGGAGAAGCCGTGGGCGGGGCTGCAGGCGGTCCGGCTCTGGTGCTCTGCGATGACGACGGGTTCGGCGCCAGCCTTGCCGCGCGGCTGCGCAAGGCGGGGGTGGAGACCGTCACCGTCCACGCCGCGACGCGCTTTGCCGCGAGCGCCGCCGACGCCTTCGCGCTGCGGCCCGACGTGCGCGAGGACTGGGCGCGGCTGTTCGTCCGGCTGGGCCGTGACGGGCGGATGCCGCGTCAGGTCTATCATTGCTGGCTGGCGGGCGGGGTAGCTGCGCCGAGGCGCAGGGATGCGGCGATCCTCGACCGGGGGCTGCATGCGCTGATCGCGATGGTGCCCGAACTCGCCGCTCAGGTGGACGAGGGGCCGGTGGTCGTCGCGCTCGTCACCGACAAGGCGCAGCGCGTGGCGGGCGATGCGGACCTCATGCCGCTCAAGGCCACGGCGATCGGCGCCGCGCGCACCGTCTCGGCCGAGTATCCGGGACTCGAGGTGCGCGCGATCGACATCGATCTTGCCGCCGTGAACGCCGCCGACCTTGCCGACGCGGTGATCGCCGAGGTTTCCGGCCCCCGTGCTTCCGGCGACGTCGCCTTGCGCGCGGGCGAGCGCTGGACGCTCGCCTACCGCAACGCGCGCGAGCCGCTGGCCGAGGGGCAGGCGACATGGCTGCGCGAGGGCGGTGTCTATCTCGTCACCGGCGGGCAGGGCGGGCTGGGCCTGTCCATCGCCGACCACCTTGCGCGCGGATACAAGGCGCGCCTCGCTCTCGTCGGGCGCAGCGCCTTGCCGCCGCGCGGGGAGTGGGCGCAGCGCCTCGCAAGCGGCGACCTGCCGCTGGGCGTCGAGGACAAGGTGCGCAAGCTGCTCGCGCTCGAAGCGGCGGGGGCGGACGTGGAACTGATCGTCGCCGACGTCGCCGATGCCAAGGCGCTGGCGAAGGGCGTGCGCAGGGCCGTCGCCCGCTTCGGCGCGATCGACGGGGTGTTCCATGCCGCCGGTGCGCTCGACGATGGGCTGATCGAGACCCGCAGCCGCAAGGCGGTGGACGCCGTGCTGCGACCCAAGATCGCGGGCACCCTTGCACTGGAGACCGCGCTGCAAGGTCAGGCGCCGGGCTTCCTGCTGCTCTTTTCCTCGGTCAGCGCCTTTGCGGGGCTGCCGGGGCAGGTGGACTACGCCGCCGCCAACGCCTTCCTCGACGCCTACGCGCAATCCCGGCGCAGCGATCCGCGCACGCGGGTGCAGTCGGTCGGCTGGAGCCAGTGGGCCGAAGTCGGCATGGCCGCCGCGCTCGGCGGGCGCGAGGGCGGAGCGCCTGAAGGAGGGATGGGCGCGCTGCCCGACGACCTCGGGACCGGGAAGGCGATCGAGCATCCCTTCCTCGAACGGCTCTGCACCATTTCCGACGATGAGTTTGTGGTCACCGGCATCCTAACCCCCGTGCGGCATTGGGTGCTCGACGAGCACCGAGTCGTTGATGCCGGTGCGCTGCTGCCCGGGACATCTTTCCTGGAGATGTCTCGGGCAGCAGTTGCGCTGGTCCACCAGGGCGCGCTGGAACTGTCCGACTTCACGTTCCTCAAGCCCTTCGCGGTGCCTGACGGGGAGGCGCGCGGCTTGCGGGTCCATGTCCGTCGGCGGGGCGCGAGCGGGTGGAAGGTCACCATCCTCGGCCGCCCCGAACAGGGCGGCGAATGGACCGAGCACGCACACGGCGTGGTCCGGCCGCACACGCTGACCCCGCTGCGCTCCACGCTCGACCTCGGCGCCATCGCCGAGCGCTGCAGCCCCGCGATCTGCGGCGGCGCCGACCAGCCGATGATGAACTTCGGCCCGCGCTGGGATACGCTCGTGCAGGCGCTTGCTTCCCCTCATGGCGAAGCGCTGCTCCAGTTGGAACTCCCTGCGGCCTACACCGCCGAGGCCGAGGCGATGGGCCTGCACCCGGCGTTGCTCGACTTCGCGACGGCGGGCGCGCAGACGCTGATTCCCGGGCGCGACCGGAGCCGTGATTTCTACGCGCCGTTCACCTATCGCCGCTTTCTCCTCCACGCCCCGCTGCCCGCGCTCGCGTGGAGCCACATCCGGCTGGTCTCCTCCGATGGCCAGACGGCGGTGTTCAACGTGACGATCACTGACGCCGACGGCCTCGTCGTCGCCGAAGTGCGCGAATTCACGATGATGCACATGGGCGACGCGGCGCTGCTCGCGCGCGCCTCCGCGACGCCGCCGCGCGCCGCGAAGGCCGCCACCGGCGAGATCGTGGCAAGCTCCGAGGGCATCCTGCCCGAAGAGGGCACCGAAGTGATCGCGCGCCTGCTCTCGGGCCGGTGCCGCCCGCATACGGTGATCTCGCCCTACGACCTTGCGCCGGTGCTCGCGCGCCTGCGCAGCCCGCCGCGCGCCGCACGCCGCGAGGCTGCCGGCGGCGATCCGGCGGATCTGCCCGCGACCCCGGCCGAACAGGTCATTGCCGACTTGTGGTGCGACCTGCTGGGCATGGAGACGGTCGGGCGGCACGACAACTTCTTCGATCTTGGCGGCCATTCGCTGCTGGCGGTGCAGTTCACCAACCGGCTGCGCAAGAAGACCGGCCGCACCCTGCCGCTCGCGGCGATGCTCGGCCAGCCGACCGTCGCGGGGCTTGCCGCCGTGATCGACCCGGACAGCCGCGCGCCTGACATGCCCGCCGCCGCCGAGGCGGATGCACCGGGTCTTGGCTTGGCTCAGGGCATCGTCACCATCCGCAAGGGCGGCCCGGCCACGCCGCTGTTCCTGATCCACGACGGGCTCGGCGAGACGCTGCTCTATCGCGGCCTGGCGCTGCGACTGGATGGCGCGCGGCCGGTGCTGGGGATCGAGCCGCTGCGCAAGGCGGACGGCAACTATGCCCACACCCGCATCGACGAGATGGCGACGTACTACATCGGCAAGGTGCGCAGCGTTCAGCCGCAAGGCCCGTACCTCCTCGCCGGGCTCTGCGCCGGGGGCGTGATCGCCTTCGAGATGGCGCAGCAACTTCAGGCGATGGGCGAGCAGGTGGCCTTCGTCGGCGTGATCGACGCCGCCGACGTCGAGGCGCGCAAGCACCGCTTCGGCGAGAGCCGAGCCCGCCTTGGCCGCGTGCTCGGCGTGTTGAAGTCCGGCAATCCGCTGCAGATGCTGCCCGACCTCTGCCGCCGCGCCTGGAACCTCGCTCGCTGGGAGATCGAGTCGCGGATGCGGAGGGCCGAGGATCGACGAACCGTCGATGCCCTGCGCGCTGCCGATGCCGGTGACGCGGCGATGGAAGCGGATGCTCCGGCGATCCCGTTCCTCAGGCTCTATGAAGCCGCATACAAGGAACATCGGCCGATCGGCATCCTGCAATCGACCAGCGTGGCGCTGTTCAAGGCGTCCAACGACACCGACCTTGCCGACGATACCCCTTACCGCGCGATCTACCGGGACTTTGCGCTGGGCTGGGGCAAGCGGGTGCGCGAGGACATCGTGATCCTCGACATTCCCGGCGGCCACATGTCGAACCTGCAGGAGCCGCACGTCGCCACGCTCGCCCCGCTGTTCCAGAACGCGCTCGACGATGCCGTGTCCGAGCACGGGCCGTGGAGCCGCGCCGCGGTGATGCAGGAAGAGCGGTTCGACTTCTTCGAGGAGGCGGCGGAATGAGCGGGCGCGCAGTTCGCCGGGGGCTCGACTTCCCGATCGCCGTCGTCATCGTCAACTACCGCACGGCGGCGCTGGTGACGGAATGTCTCGCCAGCCTCGATGTCGAGCGGCGCTCCGGCGCGGGACTGCGGGTGATCGTGGTGGACAACGATTCGCGCGATGGCTCGGCCGAATCGCTCGAAGCCGCGATCGTGCGGGAAGGCTGGGACTGGGCTACGCTGGTGCGTTCGCCGACCAATGGCGGGTTCGGGACGGGATGCAACCTCGGCATCGAGCATGCCCTTCGCGACGGCGAGGCCCGCGCGGTCTGGCTGCTCAATCCCGATACGCGCGTGATGCCCGGCGCGGCCAATGCACTGGCTGCCTTCATGGCGGCAACGCCGCGCGCGGGCGTCGTGGGTACGGCGCTGCTGCTCGCCGATGGCGCGCCGTGGCCTTACGCCTTCCGCTTCCCCACCGTACTCGGCGAACTGGAGCGGGCCTTGCGCTGGGGGCCGGCCTCGCGCCTGCTGGCGAGGCACAGGACGGCCCGGCGGATGGACGGGCGCGCCGAGCAGATCGACTGGGTCTCCGGCGCCAGCATGGCCGTGCGCCGCGAGGCGCTGCAGCAGGGGCTTCGCTTCGACGAGGACTATTTCCTCTACTACGAGGAGACCGACTTCTGCCGCGAGGCGAAAACGCGCGGGTGGCAGTGCTGGTATGCGCCGCGTCCGACGGTGCTGCACGTCGCCGGGCAAAGCACCGGCGTCACCGGCGAGGACGCTCATGCGCGGCGGGTCCCGGGTTACTGGTTCGCATCGCGGCGGCGCTATTTCCGCAAGAACCATGGCTGGGCTTATGCGCTGGCGGCCGATCTCGCCTGGATCGCGGGGCATTGCTTCTACCTCGTGAAGCAGCAGCTGCGCCGCAAGCCGCGCGAGGATCCGCCGCGGCTGCTCAGCGACTTTCTCTGGTTCGGGATGCTCGCGCCCCAACGGCGTTGAGGCCATGGTAGAGGATCTCGTCGCGACACTCGCCCGGCACGGCATCATCGGTGAGCGGATCGCGGCGCCGTTTCCGCTTTGGCTGGTGCGGGCGGATCCGGACAACGCGGGCGACGTTTCCGCGCTCCTGAGTGACGAGGAACGCGCGCGCGCAGATCGGTTCAGGATTTGTGCCCTCGCGCGGCGCTACCTGGCGGCGCATGGCGCGCTGCGCCTGCTGATCGAGGCCGAGTTCGGCATTGCGGCATCGCGGCAGCGCTATGGCGTGAACGATTTCGGCAAGCCGCATCTTCGTGATGTGCCGCATGTGCAGTGCAACATGAGCTACAGCGGAGAGGTCGCGCTCGTCGCTTTCGCGCGGCACGTGGAGATCGGGATCGACATGGAGCGGGTGCGCTCTGTCGACGACGCGGCCGGACTGGCTGCGATGTATTATACCGATCGCGAATTAATGCAGTTGAATGAAAGGCCGGATGCGTTTTCCGACCATGCATTCCTGACGGTCTGGGTCAGGAAGGAAGCCTGTTCTAAGGCACTCGGAAAGGGTCTTTCAATTGCCCCGTCATCGTTCGAGTGCGGTGTGGGCTGCGGCCCGAGGAACGTGCTTGTCGATGGAGAAGTCGTGGAAAGCGATGTTGTCGACCCGAAGGGCGGTTTGCTGATGTCTTGGGCCATGCGAGGCCAGTGTTAGTTCCCAAATACTAACCGACATTCTTGCTTTTCTCTGTACTCAGTTAGCCTGCGACTGAAGCAGTCCTTCGCGGATGACGTAGGCGATCATGTGGGCGCGGTTGCGAGTGCGCGTCTTGAGCCGCACGTTCTCGACGTGGCGTTCGACCGTGCAGGGCGCGATGTTCAGTTCGATCGCGGTTTCCTTCGCCGAACGACCCATGGCCACAAACTGAAGTACGTCCAGTTCGCGTGAAGTCAGCTGGACGTTCTCGGTTCCTTCAATTCGATACATATAAACCCCCGTAGACTCTAATGGGGTCAGTTAACCCCATGAACCCAATGTCGCATCGCTCTAACGGAGAGTCACGCAATATTTTGGGGGAATATACCTAGCTCGTCATCCTCTTGAGGCACTTATCAGTACTATAATGGGACTCTGAAAATTCAGTATAAGCGGCCCATCCGGAACACATGAATATAACAAAAGCAGATAGATGACTCCGGATCACCTATTGTAACAAAGTGTCTCTGCTCTTGCGCGCAATCATCCTGTCGGTCTGGATCGACCCGGAGAAGCGCCTAGTGCTTGAATCGGAAGAGGTCGAGCCATGATCGAACAGACTCGGCTGCGGGGGATGGCTCGTCTGAGGAATATCGACGTTTCCCTCCACGGCCTCCTGACCGACGAGGCTGGAAGGCCTGTTAATTAACTCGCGTGCCATTACTGCGGCCTGGGTACGGTTTTCCACCCCGAGCTTGCGAAGGATGGCCTTAACCGCCGCTTTTACCGCGGCTTCGTTGATGCCCATCTCGCGCGATATCGCCTTGTTGGGCTGGCCGAGTGCAAGATGCTCCAGGACGCGCAGTTCCCGGTCGCGGAACCCGAACGCCTCGATCGCCGGGGCGGGGGCGGCGTGCCGTGTGGTTGCCGGCAGGCTGACGAGGAAGTCGATCACCTCCGGCGGCGCCACCTTCTGCCCGTTCGAGACCATCTGCAGGATCGCGACCAGCGAAAGATAAGGCACGTTGTCGGGAAAATAGGCATAGGCTCCGGCCGCATAGAGAGCGACCATCTCGTCGAAATCGAAAGCGCCGGTAAGCACGATGATCCGCATTTCGGGATGGTCGTGCTGCATGGTTTCGACGATGGCGGTGCAATTATCCTGCAGCAATTCGCGCTCGACGACGAGGATGTGCTGAACCTCTTCTTCGGGAAGACCCAGGTTCAGTTCTTCGAGAGCGGAAACCGATTCCGACACCTCGAAGTCCGCATCCGTGAATATGCGCCTTAGACCTTCGCGGATGATCGAATTCGTGATCGCAATGGAAATGGATGCCGGCATGTCGGTTCGTATGCCCCTCTTCGCATTTTCGCCCCCATGCGTGTCAGGCACCATGGATGATGATTAATAGTTTGACAATGCCGTAAAAATCAGTGCTCGGATGGGTAAGGATTGTTGCTGCGGCGTTGCAGCATTGCGGTAAGTCGATGGGGAACGATTACTGCGGGCCGATGTTCCGGGCGCAAGATACGCGACTGAGCGGCACTTCTATCGGAAGACACGTAATCGTGCCCCTTACGGATTGCGTAAAAGTCATAAAGGCGAAGTCGGAATAGAATACTCGGGGCGGTCATCGCCGAATGGCGGCTGCCCGGCAAATCTGGCTTCTTGTCCCTAGCGGGGCCTGCCGATCGTTGCGGCTACGCGGATACGCGCATCCGGGCTTTCTCGCCCGGCCGGGGGAGCGGGAGCCTCGACCATGATCGTCAAGACCTATGAGATTTCCGGTCCCTGCGCCTTCGTGCCCAGCCGGATCGCCGACACGCGCGGCTGGTTCGCCGAAACCTTCCGGCACGACCTGTTCGCCCGGCACTGCGGCGATGCGGCCTTCGTGCAGGACAACGAGTCCTGCAGCCTTGCCGCCGGCACCGTGCGGGGCCTGCATTACCAGCGCCCGCCGCATGCACAGGGCAAGCTGGTGCGCTGCACCGCGGGCGCGATCATGGACGTGGCGGTGGACATCCGCGCCGGCTCTTCCACCTACGGCCACTGGATCGCCGAGACGCTGACGCCCGACAACGGCACCCAGCTGTGGATACCGCCCGGCTTCGCGCACGGGTTCTGCACGCTGCTGCCCGACACCGTCGTCGCCTACAAGGTCACCGACTACTACTGCGCCGAATGCGACCTCGGCATGCGCTGGAACGACCCGGCTCTGGCGATCGACTGGCCGCAGCTTGCCAACCCGGCCAGCCTCTCTCCCAAAGACCGCGCGCAGCCGTTGCTGTGCGAGCGGCCCGCGCACTTCTTCTTCGAGGAACTTGCCGCATGCGCGTGATGGTGACCGGCGGGGCGGGTTTCATCGGCTCGGCGCTGGTGCGCCATCTGGTGCAGACGCGCGGGGACACCGTCCTCAACCTCGACAAGCTGACCTATGCGGGCAACCTCGCCTCGCTGAACTGCGTGGCCGGGCGCGAGAACTACCGCTTCCTGCGCGCCGACATCTGCGACCGCGCGGCGATGGCCGAAGCCTTCGCGCAGTTCCGCCCCGACCGGGTGATGCACCTTGCCGCCGAAAGCCACGTCGACCGCTCGATCACCGGCGCGGGGGACTTCATCGCCACCAACGTCGTGGGCACCTTCACCCTGCTCGAAGTCGCGCGCGACTACTGGCAGCGCCTGCCCGCTACCGAACGCGACCGCTTCCGCTTCCTCCACGTCTCGACCGACGAGGTCTACGGCTCGCTCGGCGACGAGGGATTGTTCGAGGAGACCACGCCCTACGATCCCAGCTCGCCTTATTCGGCCTCGAAGGCGGCGTCGGATCACCTCGTCAAAGCCTGGTATCGCACGTACGGCTTGCCGGTGGTCGTCTCGAACTGCTCGAACAACTATGGCCCTTATCACTTCCCCGAGAAGCTGATCCCGCTGACCATCCTCAACGCGCTGGAGGGGCGCCGCCTGCCGGTCTACGGCCGGGGCGAGAATGTGCGCGACTGGCTCTATGTCGACGATCACGCGCGCGCGCTGGAGTGCATCGCCTCGCGCGGGCGGCTGGGCGAGACCTACAATGTCGGGGGCCGCAACGAGCGCCGCAACATCGACGTGGTGCGCCGCATCTGCATGATCCTCGATGCGATGGCGCCGGGTCCGGTGCCGCGCGAACGCCTGATCGAATTCGTCGAGGACCGTCCCGGCCACGACGCCCGCTACGCCATCGACGCGAGCAAGCTGGAGAGCGAACTCGGCTGGCAAGCGCAGGAAACCTTCGAGACCGGGATCAGCCGCACCGTCCGGTGGTACATCGACAACGAATGGTGGTGGCGCCCGCTGCGCGCCCGGTACGAAGGCGAGCGCCTCGGGCTGATGCAGGAGGTCGCCGCGTGAGACTGGCGGTCACCGGCACCGGAGGGCAGGTCGTGCGCGCGCTCATGGAGCGGGGCGCGGCGTTCGGGGTCGAGGTCCTGCCGGTCGGACGTCCGGTGCTGGATCTGCTCAGGCCCGAGAGCGTGCGCGATGCGCTGGCCGCCGTGCGCCCCGACGCCATCGTCTCCGCCGCCGCCTACACCGCCGTCGATGCGGCCGAGACCGATCGCCGCAAGGCGCAGGCGGTCAACGAGCACGGGGCGGAGGCGGTAGCGCTTGCCGCGCGCGATCTCGGCGTGCCGCTGGTGCATTTATCCACCGACTACGTCTTGGCCGCCGATGCCAAGGGGCCGCACACAGAGGATGCGCCGACCGATCCAGCCGGGGTCTACGGCGCCACCAAGCTCGCAGGCGAGCGCGCGGTGCTGGCCGCACATGGCGCCGACAGCGCGGTCTTGCGCACGGCCTGGGTCTACAGCCCGTTCGGCGGCAACTTCGTCAAGACCATGCTGAGACTGGCACGAGAGCGGGAGGAGGTCAGCGTCGTCGCCGACCAGTTCAGCAACCCGACCAGCGCGCTCGACATCGCCGAGGGTGTGATCGCGGTCGCGCGCAATCTGCTGGCGGACCCCGATCCGTGCCTGCGCGGCGTGTTCCACCTGACCGGGCAGGGCGACGCCTCATGGGCGCAGCTTGCCGAGGCGGTGTTCGATCTCTCGCACGAAATGGGCGGGCCATGGGCACAGGTCCGCGCCATCCCGACCAGTGCCTATCCCACCGTGGCGCGTCGCCCGGCGGACTCCCGCCTCGACTGCGCGCGCATCGCGGCGGTGCACGGTGTCGCCTTGCCGCCGTGGCGGACCTCCCTGCGCCCTATCGTGCAGCGGCTGGTCGCCCGGCATCACTCCCTTAACCAGTTCGCAGGAGCCTGCTCATGAAAGGCATCATTCTCGCCGGGGGCAGCGGAACGCGCCTCTATCCGATGACGCTGTCGACCTCGAAGCAGCTCATGCCGGTCTACGACAAGCCGATGATCTACTACCCGCTGAGCACGCTGATGCTGGCGGGCATCCGGCAGATCCTGATCATCTCCACCCCGCGTGACCTGCCCGCCTTCCGCGAACTGCTGGGCGATGGGTCGCAATGGGGACTGGAACTGGAATACGCGGTCCAGCCGCGCCCTGACGGGCTGGCGCAGGCTTACGTGATCGGCGCGGATTTCGTGGGCGGGCAGCCCTCGGCGCTGATCCTGGGAGACAACATCTTCCACGGCCACGGCCTGCCCGACCTCCTCGCCCGCGCCGGCGAGCGCCAGCGCGGGGCGAGCGTCTTCGCCTATCATGTGCAGGACCCCGAGCGTTACGGCGTGGTCGAGTTCGACAGCCGGGCGCGCGCCGTCTCGATCGAGGAGAAGCCCAGCCTGCCGCGCTCCAACTGGGCGGTGACCGGGCTCTACTTCTACGACGCGCAAGTGGTGGAGATCGCCGCCAACCTCGCCCCTTCGCCGCGCGGCGAACTGGAGATCACCGACGTCAACCGCGCCTATCTGGAACGCGGCCAGCTGTCGGTGGAGATGATGGGGCGCGGCTACGCCTGGCTCGATACCGGGACGCCCGACAGCCTGATGGACGCAGCTGAATTCGTGCGCATCCTCGAAAAGCGGCAGAGCACCAAGATCGCCAGCCCCGAGGAAGTCGCCTATCGCCGGGGCTTCATCAGCGAAGCGGGACTGGAGCGGGCGATCTCGCGGCTCGGCAAGTCGGACTATGCGCGCTACCTGCGGCACGTGCTGGAGCAGGGCGGGGTTACGCCGGACACCGCGCTGCCGGGCGCGCGGCTGGAAATGGACCCGCATCCCTCGGTGCAGTAAGCGTCGGGCGGTCATTACTCTCCCCCCGCTCAGGCTGAGCGGGGTGGCGGAGGGGCGCTTCTTCTAATTGAAACACTCCTGGTCATCCCCGCGAAGGCGGGGACCCATCTGATGCCGGTGCCACACGAAATGTCGGGAGATGGGTTCCCGCCTTCGCGGGAATGACGGTTCTGTAATTCACGATGATCGCGCACCCAGGAGTTACGTGCGCGGCGTGAAGTCCGGCACCAGATGGCCCTTCTCGTCCATGCGCGCCGGCACGATGCCGGGCTTTTCGCGGAACGGCGCCTCGTCGTCGTTGCCGAAGATGGTGCACCACCAGCGGCCTTCCTTGTCCTTGAAGATGTTGCCGCCGCCGCCGCACGGCACGCTCTCGTAGCGGTCGCGGTACGGGCCGAAAGGCGTGTCCGAGGTCGCCAGCGCGAAGGAATAGCGGTTGGGGTGGAAGCGGTCGACGGCGCCGAGGTAGTATTTGCCGTCATGCTTGAACATCGTCGCGCCCTCGAAGCCGATGTCCTTGAAGCCGCGGTGAACGCACTTCTTGTTGTGGTGCAGCGGGTCGGGGTCAGGGGTTTCCAGCGTGATCGGCGTCCACTCGCCGTCGTAGCCGGACAGGTCGGGCTTCAGGCGCACCATCTCGAAGGCGCCGCCGTACGTCAGGTAGACCGCGCCGTCGTCGTCACCGAACAGGGTGGCGTCGATGCCGTTGCGCAGCGGCTTGTCGGGCGAGAAGGCGTGGACGTAGGGGCCGGTCGCCTTGCCGGTGGTGCTGCGCAGGATCGCGATGCCGGAACGGCTGATCGAATGGCAGATGTAGTAATTGCCGTTGATGTAGTGGATCTCCGGCGCCCAGATCGCGCGGAAGTAGTCGCCCTTGCGCACGGTCCACTGTTTTTCCCAGCCGCCGTCCTTCTCGATGCTCCAGACGAGGCCGAGGTAGTCCCACTCCTTGAGATCGGCCGAGCGCCAGAGTTCGACACCGTCGTTGGCCTTCCAGATGTCGTCGCCGGTGGAGCCGGTCATGTAGTAGAAACCGTCACCGCCGAGGCATACGATGGTGTCGCGCAAGTGGACGTGGATCAGCGGCTTCACCGGCGGGATCAGGCCCTGCGTGACGACGCGGCCGGAGTCGGAATCGTTCCACGGCAGCGCGTTCTTCGGCGGCGCGCCGGGGCCGTTGAAGCGCACGCCCTTGCGGTCCACCGCCGCCTCGCTGGTGACCCAGCCGCCGCGCTCGGTTTCGGGAGTGACCGGAAGGCCGGGACCGCTGCGCGTGGCGACGTCGTAGTAGCCGGGCGGGGGAGGCGCGATCGGACGGCCGTTGTCGTCCTCGACCGGGAAGGGTGTGCGCTTCAAAGGCTCGGCGGCAAGGCCGAGCGAGGGGCGCGTGCCCAGCAGCGCGAGGCTGCCGGCAACCACCGCGCGGCGGCTCAGTTCGAAGCCCTTGGTCACGTCATCTCTCCCGGTTTGGATAGCGCTATCAATTTTGGACCGAAAAAATCCCGGCCCTCGCGGTTAAGCGGGGGCCGGGACAGGTCGTCAGTACTTGAAGCGGACGCCGAAGTAGAACTGGCGGCCGAAGCTGTGGTTGAGGACGACGCGGTCGGCATCGCCGATGTACATGTCCTTGACCTCGTTCGTCAGGTTGTTGCCCTCGATGGTGAGGGTGATCTTGTCGGTCAGGTTGACGCCGATCGAGGCATCGACGTTGATCGCGCTGTTGACGCCTTCCTGCGTGCTCTGATCGCGCGCGCCGCCGCCGAACGCTTCGACGTAGCCCGAACGGTAGGACACCGAGCCGCGCAGGGAGAGCAGCTTGTCCTCGTAGAACAGAGTGCCGTTGGCGGTGTGCTTGGACAGGTTGGTCAGCGGGCCGACCACGGTGCCGATGCCGCCGGGGCCGGGGTACTTGAGGTCCGCCTTGACGTACGTGTAGTTCGCCAGGATGCCGAGGTTGCTGAGGAAGCCCGGCAGGAAGTCCAGCTGGTGCTGGTAGTTCAGCTCGAAGCCCTTGAGCTTGCCGCCGTCGCCGTTGATCGTGCGGCGCACGGTCACCGGCACGTTGGCGGGCAGGCCCTGGTCGGTCGCGAGGTTGAGCGGGAAGCCCAGCTGGTCGAACGGCACCAGCGTCGAGATCTGCGTGCCCGAAAGCGAGCCGATGTCCTTCTGGAACAGGCTGATGCCCAGCAGCGAGCCCGGTGCGAAGTACCATTCGGCCGAGAAGTCGAGGTTGAACGCCTCGGTCGGGTTCAGGTAGGGGTTGCCCTGGTTGAAGACCTGGTTCGCCTGCTGCAGGATCAGGTTGCCGCCGGGCGACAGCGCGCCGAGGCCCGGACGGGTGATCACCTGCGCGGCGCCGAAGCGCAGCAGGAAGTCGGGGGTGATCTCTGCCACGAGGTTCATCGAGGGCAGCCAGTTCTCGTAGCTGCGCTTGACGGTGATCGGGGTGGCGACGCCGCTGGAGAGACCATACCCGAACGAGGTCTGGCCGGTCTTCACGTAGCGCACGCCCGCATCGCCCCGGAACATGATGCCGCCGATCTCGCGCTCGAAATCGATCTGGAACCACGCCGCCTTGTCGACTTCCTTGATCGAGCCGGTGTTGCTGGCCGCCGTCGCGTTGGGGTTCGTACCCGCCACGTCACGTCCGTTGACGCGGAAGTCCACGTCGCGGCCGTTGATGTTGGTCACGCAGTTGCAATAGATATTGAGCGTATCGACGAAGCCCTGCAGGTCGGGGATCACGTAGCCCGAATAGTTCGGATCGCCGGTCTTGCCGTTTAACGGCTTGGTCAGCGCCGCGACCTGCGCGGGCGTCAGCGTGCCAGAGGAGGTTTCGGCGACGAAGCGGCGGCTCTCGAAAGTCTCGTAACGGAAGCGGCGGTATTCGCCGCCGAACGACAGCTTGAAGCCGTCGGCCACGTCCCACTCCGCGCCCAGCTTGGTCGAGAGGTAGTCGTTGGTGACCTCGTTCCTGCGGATGCGCACGTCCGAGGTGCCGTTGGTGAACGACCAGCTGGCCGGATCGCTGGGATCGAAGCCCCAGTTGATGGTCGGCGCGCGGCTGTTGTCGCGGTAGTCCCACGAGAAGCCGTCCGAGTTGGCGCGGTCGAGCACAACGGTGGTCTGCTCGGGGCTGTCGAACTTGGACTTGGAGTAGCCCGCATAGCCGTTGAGGCGGAAGGTATCGCTCAGTTCCTGCTTCACCACGGTGTTGTACTGGTAGAAGGTGGTGCTGAAGCGGTCGTGGCGCGATTCGATGCGCATGTCGACGTCGTCGAACACGCCGTAGACCAGCGAGTTGTTGTCATCGACCACGCCGTCGCGGATGATGGTCTGCGACTTGCCCGAAGCGCCCGAGCGGCTGAACGAGAGCGCCTCGATGTAGTTTTCCCAGCGCTGCGTCTTGGACTTCGCATAGAGCCCCTCGACGACGATTTCGGTGCGATCCGAGGGCTTCCACTGGACGGCGCCGGTGAGACCCAGGCGCTTGATGTCGTTCTTCCAGCTGTCGTAGCGGGGAATGCGCGGGTGATAGATCAGGTCGCCCCAGTTCGAACCGTCAGCGGCGGGGGCCTGGTTGATCTGGGCGGCGGTGTAGCCGGGCAGGGTGGAGGCCGCGTTGAAGCCGCCGTTCACGCCCGCCGGGCTCCAGCGCACGGTCGAGTGGCCTTCCTCCTCGATGGTGCGGGTGGAGTACGCGGCCGAGGCGAGGACGCCGAACGTGCCCGAATCGTTCTGCCAGCTGACAAGGCCCGCAAGGCGCGGGTCCCAAGCCTTCGACAGATCGTTGTAGCCTGCGCGGGCGGACCCGGCGACGACGAAATTGTCCTTGAAGTCCAGCGGGCGGGCGGCCTGCAGGTCCACCGTGGCGCCGAGCGAGCCCTCTTCGACCGAGGCCGAGGCGGTCTTGCGCACGGTCAGCGAGTTGAACAGTTCCGAGGCGAAGATGTTGAAGTCGAAACCGCGGCCGCGGTTGACGCCGCCGCCTGCGTCCGAACCGCCGGTGGTCGCCACGGCTTCCATGCCGTTGATGCGCACGCGGGTATATTCGGGGCCAAGGCCGCGCACCGAGATCGCGCGACCCTCACCGCCTTCGCGGCTGATCGCGACGCCGGGAATGCGCTGGAGCGATTCCGCCAGGTTGTTGTCGGGGAACTTGGCGACGTCCTCGGCCTTGATCACGTCCACTGCGGCGGTGGACTGGCGCTTTTCGGCCTGCGCGGTCTGCACCGAGTTACGGAAGCCGGTGACGATGATGTCGGCGGGCGTCGCGCCATCGATCTCGGAAGTCTGCGCGTCCTGCGCATAGACCGGCGAGATGCAGGCGACGGCCAGAACGGTCGCGGACGCACCGCGCACCAGGCGACGACGAAGAATTGCGGAACTGCGCACCCTGATTTCCTCCCCATTTGTAGACCGGCGACGCGGGACTTTCCCGTCCTCGCCTTGACCGGCCCAGCCTCCCTTTTATGGTCGAGCTTGATACCGGTGTCAGAGACTACGAACAACACGCAGATTGATACGCCCGGCGCTTCATTGCTTCGTGCGCGAAAAGGGGCTTGATCGATGCAGTCGGTGCATCGGTTTGGGGAAGAAAGCGGGATTGTCGAATGCCGAACCTCCGTCCCGTCATTGCGAGCGCAGCGAAGCAATCCAGGGCAATTCCACCCCGCCCTGGATTGCTTCGCTACGCTCGCAATGACGAAGCGACGGCGGCGATGCGCAGCGCACATCGATCAAGCTGCACAGCGGCATGGATGGAGTGGACGCCGCGCGCGTAAGTCTGAAGGCACGGAAAAAGCCGCAAACCAGTGCGGCGGATGTGGGGCGATGGAGAGATGGATTTGTCAGGTTCGATAGAAGCGGCCACCCCGACGGGTACGCGCCCGACGAAGGTGCGTTTTCTCATCATCGCGCTGATCTTCGTCATCACCTCGCTGAACTACGCGGACCGTTCGACCTTCTCGATCGCGGGGGCTTCGGCCTCGGCGGAGCTGGGGCTCGATGCGGTGCAGACCGGGTTCATCCTCTCCGCCTTCGCCTGGGCCTATTCGCTGGCGCAGATCCCCGGCGGCGCGCTGCTCGACCGGTTCGGGACGCGGCCGATCTACATCGCCGCGATCGGGACATGGTCGTTCTTCACGGTGCTGCAGGGCTTCGCGGGCTTCATCCTCGGCGCGACGGTGGTGACGCAGCTGTTCCTGCTGCGCTTCCTCGTGGGTCTGTGCGAGGCGCCCTCGTTCCCCGGCAATGCGCGCATCGTCGCCGCCTGGTTCCCGGCGCGCGAGCGCGGGACGGCTTCGGCGATCTTCAATTCGGCGCAGTATTTCTCGCTGGTGGCCTTCGCGCCGCTGATGGGCTGGGTGGTCCATGAATTCGGCTGGCGTGCGGTGTTCTTCGTGATGGGCGCGCTGGGCCTGATGGCGATGTGCGCCTTCGCCGCCTTCATCCGCGAGCCGACGCGCCACAAGTGGGCCAACGCCGCCGAAGTCGAACTGATCCGCGAAGGCGGCGGCCTTGTCGAACCGGAAGGCCGCAAGGACAAGGCCGCCGAGCCGACCTTCACCTGGAGCAACGTGCGCCAGCTGCTGACCAGCCGCATGATGATCGGCGTCTACCTCGGCCAGTACTGCATCAACGTGCTGACCTATTTCTTCGTGACGTGGTTCCCGATCTATCTGGTCAAGGATCGCGGCTTCAACATCATGGAGGCCGGCTTCGTCGCCGCGCTGCCCGCGTTGTGCGGCTTCGTCGGCGGTGTGGCGGGCGGCGTGATGTCGGACATGCTGCTGGCGCGCACCGGCTCGATCACGCTGGCGCGCAAGGCGCCGCTGCTGGCGGGGATGCTGCTCGCCAGCCTCATCATGGTCGCGGCCAAAGTGGAGAGCCAGGTCGGCGTGGTGCTGCTGATGTCGGTCGCGTTCTTCGGCAAGGGCGTCGCCTCGCTCGGCTGGGCGGTGATGTCCGACGTGGCGCCGCGCAAGCTGGCGGGTCTGGCGGGCGGCGTGTTCAACACCTTCGGCAATGCCGCCGGGATCGTCACGCCCATCGTCGTGGGCATCCTCGTCGCGCAGGCGGGATCGTTCGACACTGCGCTCGTCTTCGTCGGCGCGCATTGCCTCTTGACCATCGTTGCCTATTTCGTCGTCGTGCAGAAGCTCGAGCGACTGGAGCTTGCCGCATGAATCTCGACCGTCGTACCGTACTGCTGGCCACCGGCGCGCTGATGCTGGTTCCGGCCATAGCCCGCGCCGGATCGGCCGAGATCGCCATCGACACGCCGATGGCCGCGCCTCGCTGGGCGGTGCTGCAGCGCCACCTCATCGCCATGCAGGGTGACGCTGCCCGCGCCTTCCACGACCGCTACTTCAATGAGAAGCACGAGATCGAGGCGTTCCTGCGCTGGGGCGCCAACGACGGCCCCGACGACGCCATCGAGGCGATCAACGACTGGCCCTACCTCTACCTCATCGGCGGCGAGGCGGGCCTGCTCGACCTCGCACAAAAGGTGCAGGAAGCCCACTTCGCGCAATACTCCCGCGCCCGCACCAAAGACGTGCTGATGGGCCGGAACGGCATGTACGTGCGCGAATTCCCGCCGCAGATGGACTGGCAGCACATCAGCGAGGGCCTGACCACCTTCAACCAGCTCGGCCTGTGCAGCCCGGACGACCGCAAGCTGATCGAGCGCGCCCGCCGCTTCGCCGATTTCTACACCGGCCGCGATCCCATCGCGCGCAACTACGATCCGAAGCTGAGGCTCATCCGTTCGATGTTCAACGGCAGCATCGGCCCGCTGATGCGCCCGGCGACGATGCTCGACTGGGCGGGCGACCCCTTCGACACCGCGCCGTTCGAGATGGTCCACGGCGAATCGAGCTACAAGGACACGCTGGAGCACTACCGCGAATATACCGAGACGGTCGGCGACAACCCGCTGAACCTGCATTCGACCGCGTTGGGCTTCAACGCCTGGATGCTGACCGGCGAAGCGCGCTTCCGCGACTGGATGCTGGAGTATGTCGAGGCATGGGCGGCGCGGGCAAAGGCCAACGGCGGCATCCTGCCCAGCAATATCGGGCCGGACGGCAAGGTCGGCGGCGGCGCGGGCGGTCACTGGTGGGGCGGCACCTACGGCTGGGGGTTCAGCCCGATCAACCCCGTCACCGGCAAGCGCGAGGACCGCAACCGCATCCCGCGCGCGATCATGGGCTTCATGAATGCCTATATGGCGACCGGCGACGACCGCTACCTGCAAGTCTGGCGCGACCAGAACGCGGCGATCAACGCACAGTCGCGCAAGATCGACGGGGTGCTCTCCGCACCCACGATGCACGGTGCGCAGGGGTGGTACAGCTTCAAGCCCGGCCCCTACCGCTTCAATACCGGCGAGATCTGGTACTTGTCGCAAGCCGAGGCCGACCGCGCGGCGATGGAGCCGACGCCGTGGACGCAGTTCCTCGACGGCAAGCAGGACGGCTGGGCCGAACAGTCGCTGCTGGACGACATGGAGCGCGTGCGCACCCAGATGGTCCGCGTCCACGAGGACAGGACGACTGCCGCCACTCGCCTTGCCGACAACCCGATCGAGCGTAACCCGGTCTCGGTGACGGCGCTGCTGCACCAGACCATGGGCGCGATCCACGTCGCGCGGCCGCCGTGGTCGAAGACCTCTCCCAACCAGGGCGGCACGCTGCTCTTCGCGCGGTTGCGGCACTTCGACGCCGACCGCAAGCGTCCGGGTCTGCCCGAAGACGTGGCGGCACTGGTAGAGAAGATGGATGCCGGGACGACGACGCTCTCGCTGGTGAACCTCAACCCTGCGCTGGCGCGGCGGCTGGTGATCCGCGGCGGCGGCTATGGCGAGCATCGCATCGAGGCGGTGCGGATCGGCGACAGGCGCATGCCGGTGGGCGATCGCGACGTGGCGCTCAGGCTGGAGCCGGGCGCGGGTGCGCGGGTGGTGCTGGAGATGAACCGGTTCAGCCAGCCGCCGACACTGGCGTGGCCGCAGATGTAATCGTCGTCCCGGACTTGATCCGGGACCGCTGGCCATGAACGGCCCACCTTGCTGCGCGCGCAGCACGCTCTCGCCTAAAGACAGCCACCGGTCCCGGATCAGGTCCGGGACGACGTCATTACTATCGCGTCATTCCGCCATCGCCTTCAGACACAGTTCCCTGAACGCCGGCAGCGCCGGGTTCTCGCTCTCCCGCCGCCACGCCAGATGCAGTTCGACCGGCGCGGCGGGCTCGCTCTCGAAGGGCCGGAACACCACCCCGCGCGGATGGAGCCCCGCCGCCGCCTCGGGCACGATCCCAGGCGCGAGCCCCGCGCCGACCAGCCCCAGCAATGAGTGGATCTGCGTCACGTACTGCACGTAGCTGGGCGCTGCCCCGGCCCGCTCGAACAGGCTGGACAGCAGCAGGTTGAAGTACCCGGCCCCGCGCTGGGCGTACATGACGAGATCCTGCCCGTCGAAATCCCCCGGCGCGAAACGCTCCTGCCCCGCGCGCGGATCGTCCTCGTGCAGCGCCACCAGCAGGCTTTCCAGCAGCAGCGGCGCCGAATCGAACTGCACCTTGTCCACCGGCGGGCGCACCAGCGCGAGGTCGATCATGCCGGTATGCAGCGCCTCGAACTGATCGCCCGAGACCAATTCGTGCAGTTGCAGTTCCAGCCCCGGCAGTTCCACCGCCGCGCGCTTGACGATGCGCGGCAGCAGGACATAGCCCGAGACCGCCGTAAAGCCGATCGAGATGCGCCCGGTCTCCCCCTTCCACACCCGCCGCGCCGCCAGCGCCGCGCTTTCGGACAGGCGCACGATGCGCCGCGCTTCGTGGAGGAAGGTCTCGCCCGCCAGCGTCAGCGTCACTCGGCGGCTGGTGCGGTTGAACAGCTCGACGCCGAGGATGCGTTCGAGCACCTGGATCTGGCGGCTGAGCGGCGACTGGGTCATGTGCAGCCGCTCGGCGGCGCGGCCGAAGTGCAGTTCCTCGGCGAGGACGACGAAGCAGCGCAAGTGCGTGAGTTCGAACATCGTCCATGCCTACCGCGCATGAGGCCGGAGGAAAAGCGCGCGATGCATCGATGGGCGCTGATCGATGCCGCTGCGACATAAATCGATCCAGTCCCAGCGATGGGCGCGGCCGCCCCGCGCAGGTAGCAAAGGCTCTACAGGATCAATTGGAGCATTAAGCGATGTCGCCTCAGGATTTGGCCGCCCGTATCGGCGGGGGTCTCCTCTCGTTTCCGGTCACGCATTTCGACGCCGACCTGAAGTTCGACGAGGCGGCCTATCGCGACCATCTCGGCTGGCTGTCGGACTACGACGTGGCCGGCCTGTTCGCGGCGGGCGGCACCGGCGAGTTCTTCTCGCTTACTCCGGCTGAAGTCCCGGGAATCGTCAAGGCGGCGGTCGAGGAAGCGGCGGGCAAGGTGCCCGTGCTCTCGGGCTGCGGCTACGGCACCGCGATCGCGGTGGAAATGGCGCAGAACGTAGAGAAGGCCGGCGCCAACGGGTTGCTGTTGCTGCCGCCCTACCTCGTCAACTCGACTCAGGAGGGCCTTGCCGCCCACATCGAGGCGGTGTGCAAGGCGACTTCGCTGGGTGTCATCGTCTACAACCGCGACAACGCGATCGTCACCGAGGACACGCTGGCCGGTCTTGCCGAGCGCAACCCCAATCTCATCGGCTACAAGGACGGCGTCGGCGACGTCGAACTGATGATGCGCATCTACGCGAAGCTGGGTGACCGCCTGACCTACATCGGCGGTCTGCCCACGGCCGAGACCTTCGCCCCCGCCTATCTGGAGATGGGCGTGACGACGTATTCCTCGGCGATCTTCAACTTCATGCCGGAGTGGGCGCTGGCTTTCTACAAGTCGGTCCGCGCGCGCGACAAGGCGGCGATCCTGGCGGGCCTGACCGACTTCGTGCTGCCCTACATTGCCATCCGCAATCGCGGCACCGGCTATGCGGTGTCGATCGTCAAGGCGGGCATGAACGTGATCGGCCGCCCGGCGGGTCCGGTCCGCTCGCCGCTGACCGATCTCTCCGCAGAAGAGCAGGCGATGCTCGCCGCGCTCGTCGAGAAGGCCCAGGCTTCGCTGCGCGAGACGGCCTGACGGTACTCACCCAAGGCGCGGGTGGCTCCAAACGTCCGCGCCGTGACGCAGGGATGAACTTGCTCCCACCCCTCCGGGAGCCGGTTCATCCCTGTTTTTTGTGTCCGTCGTCCCGGACTTGATCCGGGACCGCTGGCCGTGACCAGCCCACCTTGCCGCGCGCACCTGCAAGCTACCGCCTGAAGATTTGCCAGCGGTCCCGGATCAAGTCCGGGACGACGACCTGCCGCGCACCGCCGCCGTCCTCCACGCCATCGCCGCCGACCTCGCCCCGCGCGTGGACGCCTGCGGCCCCGCTGAAAGCGCCGCCCTGCTCGCAGGGCTCGACGGCCGCTTCGTCCTGCCCGGACCCTCTGGCGCCCCCACGCGCGGCCGCCCGGACGTGCTGCCCACCGGGCGCAACTTCTACTCGGTCGATACCCGCGCGGTGCCCACCGCCGTCGCCTGGGATCTCGGCCAGCGCTCCGCAGAGTTGCTGGTGGAGGACTACCTCCAGCGCGAGGGCGAATACCCAAGGGCCATCGCGCTCTCCGCATGGGGCACCGCCAACATGCGCACCGGCGGCGACGACATCGCGCAGGCCCTCGCGCTGATGGGCGTGCGCCCGCGCTGGGAGTGGACCTCGGGCCGCGTCACCGGGTTCGAGATGATGACGCTCGCCGAACTGGGCCGCCCGCGCGTGGACGTGACCTTGCGCGTCTCGGGCTTCTTTCGCGACGCCTTTCCCGAGCAGATGGACCTCATCGACAGCGCCGCCCGCGCCGTCATGGCGCTGGAGGAAAGCGCCGAAGACAACCCCGCCGCCGCCCGCCACCGCGCCGAAACCGCGATGCTCGCCGCTGAAGGGCAGGACGAAACCGTCGCCGCCCGCCGCGCCGGAGCCCGCGTGTTCGGCTCGAAACCGGGGGCCTACGGCGCCGGTCTGCAGGCGATGATCGACGAGAAGCTGTGGCATGACCGCGCCGACCTCGCGAACGTCTACCTCGACTGGGGCAGCTACGCCTATGGCGCGGGTGTCGAGGGCGATGCCGAGCGCGATCTCTACGCAGCCCGGCTGACGCAGGCCGACGCGGTGGTCCAGAACCAGGACAACCGCGAGCACGACCTGCTCGACAGCGACGATTACTACCAGTTCGAGGGCGGCATCGCCGCTGCGGTCGAGCACCTGAAGGGCCGCGCGCCGGTCAGCTACCACAACGATCACTCGCGCCCCGAACGCCCGGTCATCCGCACGCTGGCGGACGAAATCGGCCGCATCGTAAGGGGCCGCGTGACCAATCCCAAATGGATCGCGGGCGTCATGCGCCACGGCTACAAGGGCGCGTTCGAGATCGCCGCCTCGGTGGACTACCTCTTCGCCTTCGCCGCGACGACCAGC
>NZ_ALVC01000153.1:0-1727 GCF_000293195.2 Sphingomonas sp. LH128 | reverse complement strand
GCCATGACGGCAACCGCGGTCGCCACGTTGCCGAGCAGCGTGCCCTGCAGCCAGCCGAGTGCCGCGACGATGGGGCCGGAACCGGCAGGATCGGCCGCAACGGCCTGAGCATGGGCCAGCGAAGGCGAAAGCTGGGCCGCGACCACGGCTGAAACTGCGTAGAAGCAGCGCGCGAAACGGCTGCGAAGATGTGCGTATCGAATCACCATACCCTCCGTATGAGCGCGCAGTGCGCTAGCAGGATGACAGGTGTGTGACGACAGTGCTGCGAACGGATCGTAAATCTCGTCGCAGATGATGAACGGATGACGGTTTTATTTCAGAGGCATCCACGCGGCGCTTGGCTTTGTTTATATGCGCGCCGTCGTGGCTGCCGCGACCTCGAAGGGGAGCGGATCAAGCACTCGGGAAAAATTGGACAGGGCAAGCCTCGCAGAAAAGGGGCGCCCCTCTCGGAACGCCCCTCATCCCCATCGAAAAGAAGACCTCAGCGCGAAGCCATCCGGTTCGCCGCCAGCATGCCGCTGAGCGCGCGCCGCGCCGCGAAACGGGAATCGACCCAGCTGCCGTCAGCCAGTTCGAGATCGTAGCGCACCGGCGTGGATACGGCGGCGCGATAGGCGGAAAGGGCCTTGGCACTCGCACCGGCGCGGGCATAGGCGGCGCCCAGGTTGATCAGCGTGGCCGGATCATCGGATTTGGCCGCGCCGCCCGCTTCGAGCTTGCTGATGGCCTCCTGCGTGCGCCCCGAAGCAAGCTCGGTGTAGGCGACATCGTGCGCCTGCGGCGGCGCGGGCGTTTCCACGGCGAGTGAAAACGCGGACTGGCCCAGGAGGACGGCGGTGGCGAGGGCGGTAAGGGACATGGCGATTTCTCCCGTGAACTATGTCGGTGCGCGTCCATCGTCCGCCCAAATCCGCTGCCCATCAAGAAAATGACGTTAGTGTCATAAAAATGCAATCAACCTGTGATCGCCTTACCCTGAGTCGACTCAATCGCAGCTAACTGCGGCTAATACGCAACGTCGTATTACCGTCGTATAAGTGCATATTACTGTCATCGTAATGCCAACAAAGCGTCACCCGTGAAGCCTAGACGCCTCGGTCAGCGAGGGGCGGAATCGTGATCGCCCCCGTTCGATCTGTTCGACCTGAACACGGGGGATTCATCGTGAAGAAAATTTCCGGTCTGCTGCTCATGGGCTGCAGCGCTCTCGCTCTCGCCGGCTGCGGCGCCGACGACATCGCCTCGCCCGGCAACGGCGGCGTGGTCGTCAATCCGAATCCGACCCCCACGCCGGCACCCACCCCGACGCCGGGCACCGGCACCGTGGTCGCTGCGGACAGCTGCCCGACCATCGCGGCTACCGGCGGCCTCACGAATGGCGGCGTGCTCCCCGGACCCGAGGGCACCTGGCGCATCTGCACCCTGCCCGCGCTGATCGACAAGAGCACCAGCCTGCCCAAGCTCGCCGGCGTGCTCTACCGCATCAACGGCCGCGTCGATGTCGGTTGCGACGGCGGTTTCAAGGCGCCGACCGCTGCGGCTCCCTTCACCACCACCACCGCGACCTGCGCCAGCCGCTCGCTCACGGCCGACACCAACGTCACCCTGACCATCGATCCGGGTGTCATCCTTTACGGCGAAAACACGTCCGAGGCCGCCTGGATCGCGGTCAACCGCGGCAACAAGATCAATGCCGAAGGCACCGCCGACAAGCCGATCAT
>NZ_ALVC01000152.1:0-12801 GCF_000293195.2 Sphingomonas sp. LH128 | reverse complement strand
GCCCGATCCGGTCCAGTCGGCCAGCGATTATGGAGGCGCAGTTGGTCCTGCCCGTTGCCAGCCGCGCAGCGATCAGCGTAATCTCGCTCTCGGCCGCACCGGAAGGGGTCGGCGCGACCGATCGCGCGAAAGCGATGCCCCCGTGTATGCCGGCGCCGGCCATCGTCAGAAAAATCAGCTTCGAGACGATGGCGCAGCGCATCACTCCGTATCGGTCGCTCAGAACTTGAACCCAGCCGAGGCGAAGAACGACATGCCGTTGAAGCCGAACGGCGAGTAGTAGGGAAACGCAGTCACACCAGTGGTGTTGAGCGCTGCGGGCACCTTTTTGGGATAGACGTCGAGCAGGTTGCTCGCGCCCAGCGCCAGGTTGAACGACGCATCCTTGGGCTGATAGCGCAGTTCGAGGTCCGTGATCGCGCGCTTGCCGGTGTGAAGGTCGCTGGTGGCGACGGTGCCGGGCTGAAGAACGTCGCCATAATAGGTGACGCGTGCGGTGGCGCCCAGCGTATCGCCGGTCCACACCACGGTACCGGAGACTTTCTCACCGGGAGTTCCGTCCTCGATTGTCAAGATGCGGCTGCGGGCGAACAAGGCCGTGTTGGCGGGCACCTTGGTCACCTTGATGTCGTTGACATTGCCTGCAACTGTGAGGTCGAAAGTGCCTGCGCCTTCGGTGACGATCTTGTAGTTGGCGACCGCGTCGATGCCCTTGGTGGTGGTGGCCAGCCCGTTCAGGAAGAAGCGCGCGGCAGAGACGTTCGGGATCGTCGTGACGGCGATGTTCTCCGACAGGCCGATCTGGTTGCGCACGTGGATGCGATAGCCGTCCACCGTAAGCGAGAAGCCGCCGGTGCGCAGCACGAAACCAGCCGACAGGTTGGTGGACTTTTCAGCCTCCAGCGCCTTGCCGCCGAGCGAGGTCGCTTCCGCCGAAGTGGACGGATAGGTGCCCGTAACGATCTGATTTCCGTTCTGGATGACCGAGGTGATCGAGGTGTAATACTGCTGGATCAGGCTGGGGGCACGGAAGCCCGTCGAGGCGGTGCCACGGATCGCGAAGGCGGGGCTGAAGTCATA
The DNA here is from genome assembly GCF_000293195.2 of Sphingomonas sp. LH128. Lineage (NCBI taxonomy): Bacteria > Pseudomonadati > Pseudomonadota > Alphaproteobacteria > Sphingomonadales > Sphingomonadaceae > Sphingomonas > Sphingomonas sp. LH128. The sequence continues at coordinate 11,721 of NZ_ALVC01000152.1, read as the reverse complement.
GCGCAGCGACAGCTTGCCGGTGCCGGTGCTGCCGAAGTCCGAATATTTCTCGCCCCGTCCTGCCAGAGCGACCAGCAGCTTGTCCGTCACCTGCGCTTCGAGGTCGAGGTAGATGGAGCCGTTCTGGCGGTGCTCGTTTATTTCGTTGAGCGTCGAGAAACCTGGGAAGCCCTGCGCGCCTGGCGTCGCGTTCGGATAGGCGGTGCCGTAGCCGTAGGACGCGGCCTCGCCCGCCTTGATCTCGTAGCTTTCGCGGCGGCCTTCGACGCCCCATGCTACGTTCAGCGACTGGAATACGTCGAACTGCTTGGAAAAATCGATGCCTGCGACCCACTGGTCGTAAATCGAAGCGCCATCGTAGAACTCCGTCTGGCTGGCCGCCCCGTACGTGTAATTGGCGGAATCGCGGGTCCGGTAGTCGATCCGATTGCGGCCATAGCTGACGTTGAGGTCGGTCTTCCATCCCGCGATCTCGCCGCGCAGGCCGCCGGTTACCGTCAGGTCCTTGGAGTGAGTATTGATCTTCGGCAGGAAGCCGTCGAGGCCATAAGCCGCCGCGGCCGAATCCAGCCGCGGGAAAGCTGCCGAGCTGGAATCGCGGTACTGGTAGCCGCCGAAGGCGTAGACTTCCCAGGTTTCGTTCAGCGGCTTAGCCGAGTTGACGTAGACCGAGTAGCTTTCGACTTCCGGATCGCCGAAGCGGTTGTCGACTACGGGCGTGGCAAGGCGCGGGTCCACGTCGCCGCGGCTGGTGGGGTTGCGCTTGGTGTATTCGCCCGAAACGGTCAGGAAGCCGTCCTGTCCCAGCTTGATGCCCTGCCAGCCGGCAGCGGTCACGGTGCTTTCACCGGTGACGTGGCGGCTGTCGCGCGCGGTGTCGATCTGCGTGTCGTAGATCCCGTAAGTAACGGTGGCGCCGCCGCCGTGGTCCGCTTCGCGCAGGCGCAGGTTGACGACACCGGCGATGGCGTCCGAACCATACTGCGCCGAAGCGCCGTCACGCAGCACTTCGATCGACTGGAGCGCGGTGGACGGGATCGTGTTGAGATCGACCGCTGCCGAGCCGCGCCCCACCACACCGTTGACGTTGAGCGAGGCCGACGTATGCGCGCGCACGCCGTTGATGAGGACGAGCGTCTGATCCGGGCTCATACCGCGCAGGGTGGCGGGACGGATCGCGTCGGTGCCATCCGTGGCGGACGGGCGCGGGAAGCTGATCGAAGGAACCGAGTTGGCAAGCGCGGTGCCAAGCTCGGTCGTGCCCTGCTGCTTCAGATCCTGGATCGTCACGACGTCCACCGGAGATGCGGTGTCGAGCTTCGAGCGCCCCTGGGCGCGGCTGCCGGTGACGACGATCTCGCTGTCGGTGCCTGCAGCCGCAGCCGTTTCCTGTGCGCCGGCCACCTGAGCCTGAGCGATGGCGACGGTCGATACGGCGGTGAGCGCCAGGGCATTCGTGAATTTCATGATTTTCTCCTCATGCCGCGAAACCGCTTTGCGGTCGGGCGCGACGGGACCTGAACACATCTGATTCTTCTGGGGCGCTTGTTGAGCCAGAGCCGCATTACATGCCCGGTGATGTCTGTCAGTCGATTTTATTCAATATGTTCCGATATTTGCTCATTCGAAATAGTAACGGACGTGGTTTCCTACAGTCCGAGGCGCTTCGAGACGATCACCGGGACGAGCACTTGTCCCGCCACGTTGACCGCCGTACGGCCCATGTCGAGGATCGGGTCGATAGCCAACAGCAACCCCGCCCCTTCCAGCGGAAGGCCGAGCGTCGATAGCGTGAGCGTCAACATCACGACAGCGCCGGTAAGGCCTGCCGTCGCTGCCGATCCGATGACGCTGACGAAAGCGATCAGCACGTAGTCCGAAGGCTGCAGCGCGATTCCGTAGAATTGCGCCACGAATATGGCCGAGATTGCGGGATAGATCGCCGCGCAGCCGTCCATCTTCGTCGTCGATCCGAGCGGCACGGCAAAAGCGGCGTAAGCCCGGGGGACGCCCAACTTCTCGGTCACTTCCTCGGTGACCGGCATCGTCCCGACCGAGGAGCGAGACAGGAAACCGATCTGAATGGCGGGCCAGGACACCGCAAAGAACCTGCGCGGGTCGATCTTGTGCAGCGCAAGCAGGGATGGGTAGACACCCAGCAGCACGATCGCCAGCCCGGCGTAAACAGCCGCGACGAAGCTGCCCAGCGCGGACATCGCGTCCCAACCGTAGCTCACGACAGCGTTTGCGAGCAGCGCGGCTGAGCCGATCGGGGTCAATGCGATGATCCAACGCAGAACCTGGCGCAGAACCTGGTTGGCCGAAATCATGAAGTTCAGGAAGGGATTTGCTCGATCGCCGACACGAACGGCTGCGGCGCCGACTGCCGCTGCGGCGATGATGATCTGCAGGACATTGAAGCTGACCGACGTGCTCGCCTTGCCGTTCTCGACGCTGGTGGAGGCCGAAATGCCCAGATAATTGGAGGGAACTAGCCCGGTCAGGAAATCCAGCCAGCTGCCTACCGAGGCGGGAGTCTGCGCGGCGGTGCGGCTGATTCCGGCGTGCAGGCCGGGTTGGATCGACACGCCCAGCGCGATGCCGATCACCACCGCGATGAGCGCAGTGATCGCGAACCAGACGAGAGTGTGCACGACCAGCCGCGCTGCATTGTCGAGACCGCGCAGCGCGGCCACCGATGCGACAATGGCCGTGAAGACGAGCGGTGGAACGAGTGTCCGCAGCAGTTGGATGAATATCAGCGCTACCGTATGGAAGGCGGCAGTAGCGCTCATGGCGAAACCGCTCTGCGGGTCAAGCCCGCGTACGATCAGCCCGGCCATTATCCCTACGGTCATGCCGAGCAGCACTTGCATGCCAAAACCAGGAAATCGCGGGCGACGGACGTTAACGGAAGAAGCGGTCATCCGGTTTTGACTAACCATCAGGGAATGAAGCGCAAACAATATTCTCTATCATATTTATAGAGATTTATCTCTTCGCGAAAGCGATTCCCCGGGCTGTCAGTTGAATTCGGAACTGGTAATCCCTTGTTGCCGGGCTTGCCGGATCAGATGGTTCTGTTCCCGCGCCTGCATGACCTGACTGAGCGGGGGAATATCATGCGTAATCCAGACGTTGCCGCCGATCTCGGAGCCAGCGCCAATGGTCACCCGGCCAAGGATCGTAGCCCCGGCATAGATGACTACATCGTTCTCGATGATCGGGTGACGTGGGAGGGACTTGATCAGAGCGCCGTCGGCCTCGGTTGGAAAATTCTTCGCACCCAGCGTGACGCCTTGATAAATGCGGACGTTGTCACCGATCACGGCCGTCTCGCCGATCACCACGCCGGTCCCGTGGTCGATGAAGAAGCCCTTGCCGATCTGTGCTCCGGGGTGGATGTCGATCCCGGTGCCGCCATGCGAGATCTCCGATATGATCCGCGCGACCAGCGGTGCTCCCATCAGGTATAGCGTGTGCGCGAGACGATGGTGGATGATGGCCAGCAGTCCGGGATAACAGATCAGCACCTCGTCGATGCTGCGGGCGGCCGGGTCCCCCCGAAAGGCGGCCTGGATGTCGAGATCCAGAAGGCGCCGCAGGTTGGGCAGCGCTTGCAGAAAAGCCACGACTATCTCCGTCGCACGCTGGTCTGCCAGAGGGCTTTCGATCTCGTCGGCATAGGCCAGTTCCAGCCGCAACTGCGCATGCAGCCGGCTGGCGGCGATCTGCAGCGTCTGGGTGATGAACGTATCCTCGTTGGCCTGCCGGACGAAATCCGGCCCCAGCCTCAAGGGAAAGAGAGCACTGCTCAATTCTTCCGCGATCTTTGCAAGCCGGACGCGGGAGGGGAACCCTTTGGCGCCATGTTCGACGTGGCGTGCGTTGGTGCTGCGCCAGTGGCGGCGGATCTGGGCAAGCTCGTGCACCACATCGCCGACGTCCCAGAGATCGAGCGTCTCCACACCGGCGTCCCTGCCATGATCCGACCCGAGTTCGGCCGAGCGCAGCTCGTTCATCCTGCTCCTTCCTTGCGCTGGTGCCCCGTATGCGCTTTCAGTTCTGGATCGGCTCTAAATGCCGGACCGGCGGGTTTGACTGACCGGGGATCGCATCTGGGGCCGCATGGCGGTTGTCGATGAACGGCAGGCCCAGATGACCACGCAGGGTCTCGGCCTCATATCGTCCGCGAAACAGGCCGCGTTCCACCAGGATGGGAACGACCTTCGCGCGGAAGCGATCCCAGTCGGCGGGATGCTGGACGAAGAGATTGAACCCGTCGGCGGCGCCGCTTTCGTACCAATGCTGCAACTGATCGGCGATGGTCTCGGGTGAGCCGACGAGCCGCAGCCAGCCGAGCGCTTGCGCTTCCAATACCCCGCGAAGGGTGACGCCGGCACGCCGGGCGTTCTCGATATCCTCGTGGAACCGCCTGATCCCGGCGTCTTCGCTGCGGGGAAGCTCGGGAAACGGCGCGTCGAGATCGTAGCCGCTGAAATCGTGCCCGTCGAACTGACGTGAAAGCGCAGAGAGGCGGCGGCGTATGTCGCCCGCCGTCGTTCTCTGGCGCTCGATTTGCAGCGCTTCCTCGTCGGTATCGGCGATGGTGACGCCGAGCGCGGGTATGAACAGCAGTTCGTCCGGATCGCGCCCGATCGCCTGCGCGCGGGCGCGAATGTCCTGTGCCAGTTCGATGGCTTCATCGGTGCTGCGCGCGAAGCTGAAGACGATATCGGCGCGTCTCGCGCTGAGGTCGCGGCCCTGATCGGAGGTTCCTGCCTGAACCAGCGGCGGCTGCCCCTGCGGCGAACGCTGGATATTGAGCGGTCCCGTGACCGAAAAGAACTCCCCGCGATGATCGAGCCGATGCTGTCTTGCAGGATCCAGGAATCGCGGCGCAGTCCTGTCGCGGGAGAAGGCACCTTCTTCGTAGGAATGCCATAAGCCCTGTACCGCCTCGACCGCTTCGTCCGCGCGCCGGTATCGCGTGTCGTAATCACCATGGCCGGAGCGACTGAAGTTGCCCGCCGTCCCGGGATCCTGACTGGTCACGATGTTCCACCCGGCGCGGCCGCCGCTTATGAGGTCGAGCGAAGCCAGTCGCCGGGCAATATCGAAAGGCTCGCTGTACGTTGTGCTGACGGTCGCCACCAGGCCGATGCGGTTGGTGGCATAAGCAACAGCGGAGAGCAGCGTCAGCGGCTCCAGCCGGTTCAGGTGATGGTTGGGAAAGTCGGGCGTGATGTACTGGCTGTCGACGATGAAGACGAAGTCGAAATGGGCGTCCTCTGCCTCCCTCGCCTGCTTCACATACCAGTCGATGTTGACGCTGGCGTCCAGCGGCACTTGGGGATCGCGCCAGAGTTCGGTCCCGGATGCATCGCCCACGCCGATCAGGACGGCTCCCAGTTTCAGTGTATCGCGTGCCATGATCGGACCTTTCAGTGAGCGGTGAATACGGCGGGGGCTTCGCTGCGCTGCGCGGACAGGCGCGGTGCAGCAGCGAGCAGACGGCGGGTGTAGGAATGGGACGGGTCGGCAAGCACCTGGTCGGCCGGCCCGCTCTCGACGATGCGGCCGCGATAGAGCACCGCCACCCGGTCCGCGATCCCCGCGACGGAGCCGAGGTCGTGAGAAATGAAGACCTGCGCGATACCCTTTTCCTGCGCCAGACCACGCAGAAGTTTCAGGACATGGAGGCGATTGACCGCATCCAGCGCGCTGACGGGCTCATCGAGCAGCAGCACCCTTGGATCGAGCGCCAGCGCGCGGGCGATCACCGCCCTTTGCCGCTGCCCACCGGAAAGGTGCCGGGGCAGGCGCGAGGCCAGCGCGGCATCGAGGCCGACGGCCTGCAGGGCTTCGCCGAGTGCCTGCGCGATGGAGGCGCCATCGGTTTCACCGCGCAGATGGAGACCCTCGGTGACAGAGGCCGCGATCGTCAGGTCGGGATCGAGGCTGCGCAGCGGATCCTGGAACACGTATTGCAACGCGCCGGACCGTCGCAGTTCGCGCAGCGGTCCGGCTTTCAATCCGTCGATCCGCGCGCCATCGAGTTCGATAGTGCCGCTCGCCGTCGGGATCAGGCCCAGGATCGTACGCAGGAGCGTGGTTTTTCCCGAGCCGGTCTCGCCGATCAGGCCGAGAATTTCTCCGGGAGCCAGTTCCAGATCGACGTCCTCGATCACCGTGCGGATTCCGTAGCCCGCATGCAGCCCCTTAACCGCGAGCAGTGGCGTTCGCTTGCCGCTCAGCGATGCCGGGCGGGCTCTTTCGATCGTGTGGACCGCGTGGTCTTCGATCAGGCTGCGGGTATAGGCGCTTTGCGGATTGCCGAGTACGCTGCGCGTGGGCCCGGCGTCCACGATCGCGCCGTCGCGCATGACGATGACGTGCTCGCATATCTGCGACACCACGGCGAGATCGTGCGACACCAGGATCAGGGTCAGGGCTTGGTCCCGGCGCAGCCTGTCGATCAGGTCCAGCACTTCGGCCTGCACCGTCACGTCGAGCGCGGTGGTGGCCTCGTCGGCGATCAGGAGGCGCGGTCCGGCGCAGATCGCAATCGCGATGAGCACGCGCTGGGCCATGCCGCCCGAAAGCTCGAAGGGGTACTGCCGATAGACGGCGCTCGCATCCTCGAAGCCGACCTGGCGAAGCAGTTCCAGCGCGCGGTCGCGGGCGGCAGTGCGGCCGAGGCGCAGCGTCGCCCGGATCGCTTCCACCAGTTGGCGGCCCACCGGGATCGAAGGATTGAGGTAGGAGCCCGGGTCCTGGAACACGGCCGAAAGCGCCTTCCCCCGCAAATCCTTCCACGATGCCGTATCGAGCCGGGAAAGGTCCACGTCCCCGAAGCGTATGGAACCGGAGGCGATGTTCAGGCCCGGCGGCAGGACATCCAGGATCGCCCGGCAGGTGAGGGACTTGCCGCTGCCGGATTCGCCCACGATGCCCAGCGTCCCTCCTGCTGCCAGTTCGAAGCTCACATCGCGCACGAGTTCTCGCCCCTGCGCCGTCACGACATGGAGGTTGCGGACCGAAAGCAATGGCTCGGCAGGCGGCTCCGGGCGGCGGTGGCGGATTTCGAGAGTAACGACGTTGTCGGCGGGAAGGCCGGATTGGGCTTGCGTCATGTGGCGGTCTCCTTGCGTCCGGAATCCCTGAGCGCGTCGGCAAGCGCATTGAGCGCCCAGACCGTCGCGACGATCAGCAGGGCAGGGGCGACCGGGCCGAACGGGCGGTCGTAGAGGTTGGCGAGGTCGGTCGCGAGCAGGCCGCCCCAGGTCGGGTCGGGCGGCACGACGCCGATGCCGAGGAACGTCAGCGAGGCGACGATCGAAAGGCACGCGCCGGTCATCGACGCAGCAGCGACCGCCACCGGGGGCAGCACTTTGGCGACGACGTGGCGGCGCAGGATCGCGGAGGCCGAGGCACCCATCAGGCGCGCGGCCTCGATGTATTCGGCATTGGCGATGGACAGGGCCGCCGCGCGGGTCACCCTGAAGAAGGCCGGGGTGATGAGGATGCCCACGGCGAACATCGCCTGGACCAGCCCGTTGCCCAGCATCGCGGTCATGGCGATGGCGAAGACCAGGAACGGCAGCATCATGAGCGCGTCGATCACACGCAGGTTGATCCATTCGAACCGGCGTCCGAGAAAGACCGACAGCAGGCCGGGAACGACGCCCAGAACCAGCCCGATCGACACCGAGAGCAGGCTTGCAAGGACGGAGACGGTCGATCCGGCGAGCAGCCGGCTGAAGACGTCGCGGCCCAGTGCATCGGTGCCCAGCCAGTATCTCGTGCCGGGTGGTTGCAGAAGTGCCGAGCCGTCCTGCGCCAGCGGATCATGCGGTGCGAGGAAAGGCCCGAAGACGGCGAGTACAGCTACGACAGCGAGAATTACGAAGGCGGCGCGGGCGCTGGGATAGCGCAGGAGCTGGCGGATCATGGTTTCAACTCCGTCGCCGCGCGGCTGGCTGGAGGACGCCCAGCAGGACGTTGACGCACAGGTTGCAGGCCAGGATCAGCAGGATCGACACGACGAGTGTGCCCTGTACGACCGGCACGTCGCCGCGCAGGGCGGAGTCGGCGGCGAGCTTGCCCATTCCGGGCATGTTGAAGATCGCCTCGGTCACGACGGCGCCGCCGATCAGCATCGGCACTTTGAGCGCCAGCACGGTCAGCGCCGGCCCCGAGGCATTGCGCAGGACGTGAACGAACAGGATGCGGCGGCGCGAAAGGCCGCGCACGACCGCGCCCGTCACGTAATTTTCCGAGAGCGCGACAACGAGGCCGGTGCGCAGTTGCCGGGCGAGGTCTGCGATGACATCGACGCTGAGAGCCACGGCCGGGATGCTCACGGCGGCCAGCCAGCCGATCGGATCGTCAGCGAAAGGCACGTAACCCGAAGACGGGAGCCAGCCGAGCCAGAGGCTGAAGATCAGGATCAGGACGAAGGCGACGACGAAAGGCGGCAGGGACGAGACCAGGGCGGCGAACAGCGTGATCGCGCGGTCCAGCCGCCCGCCGTGGCGCACGCCCGCCACGAGGCCGAGGCCCAGCCCGAATACCACGCCCACCAGCAGCGCCACACCCGCGATCGAAAGGCTGATCGGCAGGCGCTGCAGGATCAGTTCGAAAGCCGGCACGCCGTTGAACCAGGAAGTGCCGAGGTCACCGCGCATGACGCCGTCTATCCAGTGCAGATACTGGAACACCACCGGCTGATCGAGGCCGAGATCGGCGCGGATGCGCGCGACGGTCTCGGGCGATGCGGCGTCGCCCGCGATCCCCGCTGCCGGATCCAGGCCGGACACCACGCCCAGCAGGAAGGTGATGAGCGTGGCGATGAAGAAGACCGGCAAGGTGATCCCCAGCGTCCCGCCGACATGGCGCAGCAGCGCCTTGCCGTGACGCAGGCGAATGGTCCCCCCGGTCACGATAGGCGCTGCCTGCGGCGGTGCTGGTTCGGAAACGGTGCTCATTCGACCGTGACTCCTTCCCAGCGGATCTGCGAGGGCACGATGTTGAGGTGCTTCACCCTCGAACGGGTGGCGACGATGAACGGCGTGCTGAACAGCCAGACGCTGGGCGACTGCTCGGCGCCCAGACGGGTGGCGCGTTGCAGGCGCTCCTTGTACTGAGGCGCGTCGATCGGGGTGGCCCGCACCTCGTCGATGGCCTTGAGGAACGCGGGCGGCGCATAAGGACCGCTGAGGTTCATGATGCCCTGCGGCCCGTAGACCGCCAGAAGGTTCTGGACCGGCGATTCCCGTCCGACCGTGCCGTCAACTGCGGTGGCCGGGCGCTTGGCGATATAGACCTCGCTCTGCCAACTGGATGAACCCGGCGGCACGATGCGCAGGCGCGACTTGATGCCGACGCGCCCCAGTTGGGCCTGCAGCAGCTCCGGCAGACCCTCGTTGATCAGCGGATTGATGACGATCTCGACCGTGAGGGAACCCGGCGCGTGGCCGGCCTGCGCCAGCAGCGCTTTGGCCCGTGCGGGATCATAGGCCCACTTGTCCCTCGTCTGCGGATCGAAGGCGAAGTAGTGCGGCGGGAAAGGCTGGTTGGTGGGCGTGCCGAGACCAGCCGTGAGCGTCTTCACCAGTTCGCCGCGATCGATGGCGTAGCGCACCGCCTCGGCCACGCGCGGGTCGTCGAAGGGCGGCTTGTTGCGGTTTATCATGAGATCGCTGGCATTGAGCGACGGGGCGGTGGTGACCGTCAGCTTGCGCGCACGGGCTTCCTCCACGCGCTTGGGTCCGATCGAGGCCACGTCGATCGCGCCCGAGACAAGCGAAGCGATCGTCGTTGTCGGCTCCGACAGCGTGGTCAGTTCCAGACGCTCGACGTGGATGTTCGCAGCGTCCCAGTAATCCGGATTCTTGACGAAATAGGCGTGCGATTCCGGTACGAATTCGACCATCTTGAACGGCCCTGCGCCGATCGGCCACAGCGCCAGCTTTGCTTTGTCCTTCGCCGCGGCGGTGGGGCTGGCGATAGCGCCGACACGGCCCGCCATCACGTAGGGCAGCTGGTAATCGAGCCGCGAAAGGTGAAACACCACGCGCAGCGGCCCGTCGGTATCGAAGCTGGCGATGCTTTCGATCTCGGGGCGCAGGAAGGAATCCTTCTGCGTCTTGCCGCGCTCGAAGAAGGCCTTCACGGCGGCGGCATCGAGCGGGGTGCCGTCAGTGAATTTCAGCTTGTCGCGCAGCTGGAAGGTCAGTGTCCTGCCGTCCGGCGAGTATGTCCAGCTCTGCGCCAGTGCGGGCTGGACGTTGCCATCCTTGTCGAGCCGGGTGAGCGAGGCATAGGCGAGGCTGACGGTGTTGATGTCGGCCCCGGTGCGGCTCGTCACCGGATCCCACGACGTGGGCAGCATGAAGGCCCAGCGGACGCGCGCCTTTTCGGCGGCTTTGTCGCCCGAGCCGCCGCACCCGGCCGTGGCCAGGACGGCGGCCAGGACCACCGCCCAGCCTGCGAGGGAGCGTGCTTTCACGAGACCGCCAGCGCCGGCTCTTCGCGCCGGGCAGTCGGGGATGCGGAGGCTTCGGCGCGGATGTTGGCGGGTTTGGGCAGTCCCAGGTTGCCGCGCAGCGTGGTGTTCTCGTACTCGCTGCGATAGACGCCGCGCGCCTGCAGGATCGGCACGACTTCGTTCAGGAACCGGTCGAACTGGTCCGGGTGGCCGAGCATCACATTGAGGCCGTCGAGTGCGCCGCCCTCGAACCAGCGGATGATCTCGTTGGCAACGGTTTCGGCACTGCCGACGAACGGGCTTCCGCGCGAGGCGCTGAGAACTTCCACGGTCTGGCGCAGGGTCAGGTCGTCCTTGCGGGCAAGTTCGACGATGCGCTGTGCCTGCGTGAAGAAGCTGCGCCGTGCGTGTTCGAGCGTCTCGGCCGGGAACGGGGCGTCGAGGTCGTACTGACGGAAATCATGCCACCCGAACGAGCGTCCGAGTTCGCCGAGAGCCTGCTCGAAGCTGTGGTCCGCGCGGCGGGATTCGGTCTCGATGCGGCGGCCATGGTCGTCGGTGTCGCCCACGTATATGCTGACGCCGGGAAGGATCAGCACGTCATCCGCGCCGCGTCCTGCCGCGACGGCCCGGCGGGTGATGTCCTGCTTGAAAGCGCGGCCATCCTCGATCGAGGCGGAGTGCGTGAAGATGGCATCGGCGGTCTGTGCGCCGAGGTTGCGGCCGTGATCGGAATCGCCGGCCTGGAAGATCACCGGCTGACCCTGCGGCGATCGCTGCAGGTTGAGCGGCCCGGTGACCGAGAAATACCTGCCCTTATGATTCAGCGCATGCAGCTTGGCGGGATCGAGGAACACCCCGGTCTCGCGATCGCGCGGGAAGGCGTCATCCTCGTACGAGCGCCATAGGCCCTGCACCACGTCGATATATTCGAACGCACGGCCATAGCGGGTTTCATAGTCGTAATGCTCGTCCAGACCGAAATTGCCCGCAGCGCCGGGATCGCCGCTGGTGACGACGTTCCAGCCAGCGCGTCCGCCGCTGATGAGATCGAGCGAAGCGAGGCGGCGAGCGAGGTTGAACGGCGAGTTGAACGAGGTGGTGAGCGTGCCGACAAGGCCGATGTGGCTTGTCGCCGTCGCCAGCGCGGAAAGCAGGGTCAGCGGCTCCAGCCGGTTCAGGTAGTGCGGCGGCGAATCCTTGGTGATGTACTGGCTGGGGGGGGGGGG
>NZ_ALVC01000151.1:0-5388 GCF_000293195.2 Sphingomonas sp. LH128 | reverse complement strand
CCGCCAGCAGCGGCACGTCCTTGGGGAGCACGGCACGCTGGGCCTTGACCACGGCGGGGCTGGCGGCCTCGGCCGGAAACAGCTTGAGGCCGCTTGCCCCCGCCGCGAGTGCCGCGAACGCCTCGCTCGGCGTGAAGTAGCCCGGCAGCGAGACGAGGCCGCGACGGGCGCTCTCGGCGATCACGGCGACGTCGGTATTGGGCGAGACGATCATCGCGCCGCCCGCGTCCTGCACCTCGGCGACCTGCCCGACCGTCAGCACCGTGCCCGCGCCGACGATCGCCCGGTCGCCGACGCGCCGCGCCAGCTTCTCGATGGTGACGAGCGGGTCGGGCGAATTGAGCGGCACTTCGATCAGGCGGAAGCCCGCCTCGACCAGAACGTCGGCGGCGGCCTCGATTTCGTCGGAGCGAATGCCGCGCAGGATCGCGACGAGGGGAAGCTGCGCAAGCGCGGTGGCAAGGTCGATCATGGAGTCATATCCCGGATGCGGGTGATGCCGGCGATGAAGGCAGCGTGACTGTCGACGACGACTGCCTCTCCCCCGGCGATTGAAATGGCGGCGGAATAGAGCCGCGCGAGCAGCCCGTCGGCGAGGAGGTAGACGGTCTCCCCCGGCTTGATCCGGGCGCGGCAGTCGGTGCCGAGCAGCAGGCCGCTGACATAGGCCGCCGCCGTGCCGGGAGGCCGCGCGCCGAGCACCGAAGCCGCGCGCACGCCGAACAGCGCGGCGAGCAGGTCACCGTCGGCGCTGGCCTCGACGCCCTTGCGGAATTCCTCGTCGGCATCGACTTCGCCGGTCATCTCGCTGCCGATCAGCGAATGGGCCTTGAGCATGGCGAACATCTCGCCCGTCATGGCGGTGGTGAAGTCGGCCAGCGCGCCGCCGCGCATGACCGCCCATTTGGCGTGGGTTCCGGGCTGGCACAGCAGAGCCTCGGCAGGCGCCAGCCCTGCCGCAACGGCGCCGAGAAGCTGAACTTCCTCGCCGCGCATCACGTCCTGGCGACCTTCGGCATAGCGGCAGACGCCGGGGACGATGGCGACGCCCTCGACCGGCGAGACGAGGTTTCCCGCAAGCTCGGCAATCCCGGCGGGCGCGGCGACGTAGCCCGCGTCATGCCAACCCCGGTTGGAGCCGACCATCCCCGCCAGCAGCATCGGCAACCCGCCGTGCCGCGCGCGCAAGTCCGCGACGGCAGCAGGAAAACCACCCTCCGGGACCGAGAGTATGCCCTTGTCGTCCCGCTCGGCGGCGACGATCTCACCCCCCTCGATCACATAGGCGCGGCGATTGGTCGTGCCCCAGTCCACGGCGATGAAGGCGCTTGTCACCAGGTCACCGCGCAAATCACGCAAGGCACCAGAACCACGGCAATCGCTCCTGCATTGGAACGGGTAGACGTCGCATAGCGCCCGTCTTCCGTCGAGATCGTATCCTTGCCGGGCCTCTTCATGGACAACTGCATAAGAGAACGTATTTATAATATCAATCGTCGCAATGACGCCGCAGCACTGTCAGCCCCCGTAGCTGAAGAACTCGACGATCGCGCCTTCGGGAGAGCGGACCGCGAACAGCGTGACGGTTCCGTAAGGCGCGATCACGAACGCCGCCGGTTCGATATGGAGTGACCCGCCCCGGCCGGCGATCGCTGCGGCATAGGCACTGGCATCCTCCACTTCGAAGCGCAGGCACAGGATGCCGACATTGGGCGCCGCGCAGTCGGCGTCGCAGCGGCGGCCGTACATCGCGGCGTTGTGGATCAACTCGACTCCGCCTACCGACGGCCCCGGCGGGTTGAAGATCACCACCCGGCGCTGCGCCCCGATCGCGGCGGGCAGCGGCAGGCCGAGCACATCGGCACCCGGCTCGGCCACGCCCTCGACCATGAAGTCTAGGTCCTCGTGCCAGCCCAACACGTCCACGTAGAACGCGATGGCGCCTTCGATATCCGCCACCATCTGCGTCGAATTGAACACCGGCGAAAGCCTGCCCGAAGGATCGAGCCCCGGCACTTCGGGCGAATAGCGCTGGATCACCGCAAGGTTCAATCCGTCCGGGCCGATCGCCACGACCTGCCGGACCGAGAAGTGCGCCTCGCTGTAATCCACCGGCTCGCCGAACGCCGTCCAGCCGTGGCGCTGCAGCCCGCGATAGACCTTATCGACGTCGGCCGAGAACATATCGACGTCGAAGATGCCGCCGGTGTCCCAGGTCCGCTGGCTGGAACGCATGACCTTCTGCTCCACCCCGTGGAAGCGCACCAGCCTGAGCGCGCCGCGCCCGGATACGGTGTTCTGCGGCACGAACAGCGCCTGCTCGATCCGCGTGCACTGCTGCGGAACATGCCATGCCGCGAACTGGGAAGGCGGAGCATCGGGCAAGTCGACGCGGTCATAGCGGCACACCTGCATTAAAGGCGCCGCCAGGCGTTCGATGTCGAAGGTGCTGACGACGGCTTCCTGAATGGGCTGGATGATCATGACCGGAAGATTGATCGCGGCTTGAGGCCCATGTCCCACGAGCAGCGCGCCAGTGTCCGACTGGCGAAGAAACCTCAGCGCTTCGAAGCGACCTCGGGAATGTCACTGGCGACCATCTCGCTGCGGTCGCGGGCAATCGACCAGAGGCGGCGCTTCGCCTTCGGATCCCAGTCGATCGCCTGCCCCGGCGTGGCGATGGCGAAGGTCTCTACCAGTTCGAGGCGCGAGCCCGCTTCCGGCAGGCGCAAGGCGTAGAGCTCGGGGCGATCGTGGCCGGTCACGTAGATCAGCCCGTCCACGCCCCAGCTCATGCCGGAGCAGCTCTTGGGCGCCATGCGGGCGAGAACCTCGTCCGGGAAGGCCCAGGTCTGCTCGATGCGGAACTGTTCGTCCATCCGCGCCAGCACGGTGTAGCGATAGTCGCGCCCCGGCTCGCCACCCTTGCCCTCGTAGTTCGCGAAGACCGCCCACCACTTGCCGTCGTGCCGGTCGATCACGGTCAGCGATCCCGGGCCGAAACCGAGGCTGATGGTGCCGGAATGGCGCAGCGGGCGGGTGTCGAAGATCTCGATCGCGCTGGTCTGCGGCACCGCCGGGTAGTTGGAGGCGGCGCAGTAGAGCTTCGTCTGAACGACCGTGCAGCTGTTCATGTGGGGGAACAGACGGCGCTCGCCTTGCCACTGGTCCACCTTTTTTCCGTCCGAGAGACGGTATTTACCGATGCGGTCGTTGTCGATCGCGTAGACGAACGTGCCGTCCGATGCCGCGCCCTGATGCGCCTCGGGCGCGGCCATCCGCATCGCCACGGGTGCCGCATCGGCGAGTACCGCCGCCGAGGCAAAAAGGGGAAGGACAGACAGCAGACGGATCATGGATGCGCACCTTCGAATGGGTCGCCGAGCGCTTACGACGGTCATGCTACGCTACCATGTCGCAGCGCGTTTGCATGAAATCGCATGCGGGTTTGCATCTTTCCTGTTGCCCGATCCATCCCGGACAAGGCAGGAGGAGCGCAATCTCTTCGCAATTGCACACGGAAAATCAGTTTGGCCGCCAGCCCCGCCCGCAAGCGCCCCGAGCGCACCCCGGTCCGCAAGACCGCCGAAAGCGCGCCCACCCGCCAGTCGATCAAGAGCGCCCAGACGCGCGGACGGCTGATCGAGGCGACGATCCAGTGCCTGGTGAAGGTCGGCTATTCCGGGACGACAACGCCGCTGGTCGCGGTGGAAGCCGGATTGTCGCGCGGGGCGATGCTCCACCATTTCGAGAACAGCGCGACGCTGATCCGCGCCACCATCGTCGAACTCCATGAGCGACGCCTGCGGGCCTTCCGCCGCTCGTCCGAAATCACCGAGCATGAACCCGCGACGATGGTGACGGCGTACTGGAAGCAGGTTCAGAAGCCGGCCTTCGTCGCCTTCCAGGAACTGGCGATGGCCGCGCGCACCGATGCCGATCTTGCCCAGATCATGCGCCCGCTGCAGGTCGAATACCGCGAGCGTTTCAATGCCGAGGCGATCGCCCTCTTCCCCGAATGGCAGTCTGAGCCCGAGCATTTCGCGCAGGCCATGGCCCTTTCGCAGACGCTCATCGAGGGTATGGCGACCGGCCTGATGACCGGCGCGCTCGACGAGGCGATGGTGCCGCACATGCTCAAGATGCTGGAAGATCAGGTCCGCACCCTGCGGCCCGCCTGAAGGCCCGCCCCTGCCGAGCTACCCTAGCGGCGGCATCACCGATGCGCTCTCGGTCACGGTGAAGGCGCGGACCCGGCTGCGGTCGAACAAGTTTTCCTCGTCCTCGGCGATCATCGCGGCGACCTGCGGATCGCCCAGCGCAGCAAAGCAGGCATCGCGCGTCGCCGCGTCGGGGAAGTCGATTTCCATCACCACGTCGTGATCGAACGGCTGGTCCGTCCCGTCCATCGGCGAGAGGAACCGGCGCACGTAGCGCGTGGCGTAGCCCGCCAGCACTTTCTCGCCGATCACGCGGTGGCGGCTTTCGTAGTAGGCGCGGAAGTCCTCGACGCTCATGCCTTCGCGGCGCTTGAGGAGCGTGATCACAGTTACCGTCATGCCAGCACGCCCATCCACTCGCGCATCCCGTCAAGTACCGCCTTCGCCCGCAGCGCCGGGTGCGAGAACGCCTCGCGTAGCGCAGCCGAGCGCAGTTCCAGCGACAGCGGAATGCCTTGGGGCAATGCCTGCAGCATCGCCGCCAGCGGCAACGCGCCCTCGCCCGGCTGTTCGCGGAGATCGATGGCATCGGTGATGACCGCGTCGAAGTTCACCGGATCGGGCCGTTCGGCCCGCGCGTCGCAGAACTGGGCGTAAGGCAGCAGCGCCGGATCGATGGCAGCGATCTGCCCGACCGTCGTGCCGGAGCGGTCGACGTGGATCGGATCGACCAGCACCGCGCGCAAGGGATGCCCCACCCGGTCGAGAATGCCGAGCGCCTGGCTCAGGGTCTTCACCTCGGTGAATATGCCGAATTCCAGCGCCACGCGCATTCCCGATCCCTCGGCATGGCGGCACAGGGCGGAAAGGCGCTCGATCGTCTCGCCCTCCTCGTGCGAGGATACGCAAAGCACGTTCGCCGCGCCGAGCTGCGCGCCAACGTCCAGCACCTTGCGGTGATCGTCGAGCGTGGTGTCGGGGCGGATCCACACGACCTCGACGTCGAGCACCGGCAGGCCGGTGCGCTGCAATGCTGCGCGCGCATCGCGGGTATGCTGCGCGGTCCATTCCAGCGGATCGACCCAGAGGCCGACCGCGTCGAACCCGGCAGCGGCACCTGCCTCGATCACGTCCACCGCGCCGAATTCGGGCAGGACGCCGGAGGCGAGGGATAGTTTATGCATTGTTTTTTCTCCCAAACCCACCCCATCCGGCTAGTTCGCTGCGC
>NZ_ALVC01000150.1:0-15077 GCF_000293195.2 Sphingomonas sp. LH128 | reverse complement strand
GTCGTCGCCATGCCGCACGAGCGCCTGGGCGAAGGCGTCTGCGCCTACGTCATCGCCGATGGCGAGGCGCCGAGCCCGCAGGCGCTCGCCGCACACATCGCCGACAGCGGGCTGGCGAAGCAGAAAATTCCCGAGAGGTTCGAATTCCGCGAGGATTTCCCGCGCACGGCTTCCGGCAAAGTGCGCAAGGACCTGCTCCGCGCGGATGTGAAGGCGCTGGTGCCCTAATTCCTCCCCGAGCTTGTCTCGGGGAGGTGGCAGCCCGTCAGGGCTGACGGAGGGGGAATTTTCCGGACTCTCCCCCTCCACCACCGCTTCGCGGCGGTCCCCCTCCCCGAGCAAGCTTGAGGAGGAATAGGAACCGGAACTGGCGACGGCATCCTTGGATACCGCCGCCGGCCCTTCCTCCCCAGGAAACTCTCAGCCCGCAGCCATGGCGGCTGCGACGGCCGCGTCGATTTCGCTCTTCATCGGGTTGCGGCGCAGCGTCAAGCCGCCATTTACCTGCAGGTTCTCGCCGGTCATGAAGCACTCATCGCTGGAAAGCCAGACGACGGCGGCCGCAATGTCGTCGCTGGTGCCGATCCGGCCGAGCGGATAGCCCGCAAGGAAGGCGTCGAACAGGCCCGGCACCTGCTTGGCGTCCGAAGTCATCGGCGTGTCGGTCAACCCCGGCGAGATCGAATTCGCGCGCACGCCTTCCGCCCCGAACTCGTGCGCCACACAGCGGATCACGTGATCGGCCCCCGCCTTGGTGCCCATGTAGGCGGCATGGTCGTTGAGCATGATCGTCGCCGTCGCGGAGCTGATCTGGATCAGCGAGCCCCCGCGTCCGCCCTTGCTGCGCGCCATCTTGCCCACCATCGACTGGTAGAAGTGGAAAGGCCCGACATACTGCAGCATCGTCATCGCCATCAGTTCGTCATGCGTGGTTTCCAGGAAGCCCTTCAGGAGCCCCCAGCCGGTGGCATTCACCGCAATGTCGATGCCGCCAAGCTGCTGCGCGGCGCTGTCCGCCAGAGCATCGACGCTGGCCTTGTCGGTCAGGTCGCAGGCGCTCCACTTGCAGTCATGCTGCACGGCGAAATCGGCCAGCACGTCTTCCTTGCGGCCGGAAACGAGCACGCTGGCGCCCTCGTCCATCAGGCGCCGGGCGATATGCTGGCCCATGTTGTCGGGGCTGCTGGCGCCGAGGACAACGGCGCGCTTTCCTTCGAGGCGCTTCATGACACTCTCCCGTCGAATTGTTGCGGCCCCCGCGCTAGCACGGCGGGGCTGCGGTCATTCCTGACCAAAGAAATAGTGGCCATGCCGCGCCCGAGCGGCGACACCACGGCATCTGACAAGAAACCACGCGCGTGGCAGAGGAGCGCAAGACATGGATCTCGGACTGAAGGGCCTCAAGGCCATCCTCGTGGGCGCGAACGGCGGCATCGGCCGCGTAGTCGCGCATGTGCTGTCAGCCGAAGGCTGCGACATCGCCATCTGCGGCCGCTCGCAGGACAAGGTGGACAACGTGCTGTCGGAGGTCGCCGCTTCAGGCGTGAAGACCTACGGCGAGGCGCTTGACGTCACGCAGGTCGAGGCCGTCCCCGCCTTCGTCGACAAGGCAGCCGAGGCGCTCGGCGGCTGCGACATCTTCATCAGCTTCACCTCCACCAACCTCGGCGAAGACACCGACGCCGCGTGGGAAGCCGTGATCCAGGCCGACATCCTGCCGATGCGGCGCGGCATCGCGGCGGCCCGCCCGCACCTTGCCAAGTCGGACAACGCCGCGATCGTGTGCTTCAGCTCGACCGGCGCGGTCGAGGAATTCATGGGCGTCCAGCCCTACAACGCCCTCAAGGCCGCCGTGATGAACTATTCCTCGTCACTGGCGCAGGCACTGGCGGGCGAAGGCATCCGCGTGAACTGCATCACCCCCGGCCCGGTCATGACCGAGGACGGCCCCTGGCCCAAGATCCAGGCCGCCATGCCTGACTTCTACAACGCCACGCTCGCTAACATGCCCTCGGGCCGCTTCACTACCGGCGAGGAACTCGCAAACGCAGTCGCCTTCGTCGTCTCGCCCGCATGCAAGGCGATGACCGGCGCCAACATCGTGGTCGACAACGGCTATACCAAGCGCACCCAGTTCTGACGGTTCAACCTCCCTCCAGAGGATCATGCGGCGGGCCAAGGCCCGCCGCTTTTTTTGGGGACATCGCAGTCCCTGCAACACCCTATCGGCTTGCGTTTCGAAGCCCCAGGTTTTTGGCATAAAGAGCGGAACCATAGCCGGGCGAGAACATCGGCTCGTGCAGGGAAAAGCCATGGGCGCTTGCGATGCGGAGGAACTCTTCGCGGACCCGGGCTTCACGGCTCAGCACGCCGCCCGACCACGATAGCGGGACAGCCGTGCCTTCCGCAAATCCGAGCGCCGCGCGCAGTGCCAGGGCCATGTCCCCCAGTTCGCGCGCCGCTTCGTCGAGGATGGCCCCCGCCGCCTCGTCCCCGGCCATGGCGGCATCGGAGACCAGTCCGGCCAAACCCGCGATCTCGCTACGCCCCATGCCTGGCGGCCCCATGACTCGCCCGCACACGTCGAGGTCGTCCTCGAGCGACAGCGCGGTGTGGAGCGTTTCGTGGAGCGGCCCGCGCGGAGTGCGCCCGTCGCTCATGCGGGTGAACAGCGCAAGCCCCTTGATGGCGATCCAGTAGGCCGATCCCTCATCGCTGAAGACTTCGCCCCAGCCACCGGCGCGGGCAGCCTTGCCCTGCCGTTCGCCATAGCCGATCGAGCCGGTCCCGGCGACGATGTTGATGCCGTCCTCGCCGCCCAGCGATCCGGCCCAACCGCAGACCATGTCGTTGCCGACATCGTAGCGATCATGGCCCAGCACCGCGCCGCATGCCGCGTGGATGCGCGGATCGATGTCGCGGTCCTCGCCATAGGCAGGCAGGCCGAAGAACGCATGGTCGATGCCCTGCGGCGTGATGCCGATCGCCGCGCAGACTTGCGCGGCGCCGGTTTCGAGCCGCCGCACCACTTCGTCGAAGCCGACCTGGAGATGATAGGTCGTGCCCGTCAGAGCGGTGGCGAGCACCTCTCCGCCGCCGTCGATGCAGACGAACTCGGTCTTGGTGCCGCCGCCATCAACGCCGAGGAAGACGCCGCCGCTCATACTGGTTGCGCGTGGATCCGCACGCCCTGGACAACGCGGTTGACGGTGCCGCTGGCGTTCGGGCGATCAGGCGTGAGGCCCAGTTCGATCGAAACGGCAAGGCCGAAAAGCTGCGCGG
Source organism: Sphingomonas sp. LH128 (assembly GCF_000293195.2). Classification (NCBI taxonomy): domain Bacteria; kingdom Pseudomonadati; phylum Pseudomonadota; class Alphaproteobacteria; order Sphingomonadales; family Sphingomonadaceae; genus Sphingomonas; species Sphingomonas sp. LH128. The sequence continues at coordinate 11,795 of NZ_ALVC01000150.1, read as the reverse complement.
GAACGATGAACGGGAACAGCAGGTCCGCATCCGCCGCGCCCAGCAGGCCGGGCACCGATATGTCGGCGTGGTCATCCGGGTTCGCCGAGATCACGACCACCGCGCCGCTGTGCCCGTCAGCCTTCAGCTCGGCGATGATGTCGAGATCGTAGAGCCGGGTCAGCGGATCGTTGGAGACGAAGACCACCGCCAGCGTCTGTGCATCGATGATCGTCTTGGGGCCGTGGCGGAAGCCCAGCGCAGTGTCGAACGCCGTCACCACCGCACCGTCGCTCAGTTCCATCAGCTTGAGCGCCGCCTCGCGCGCCAGCCCCTTGAACGGGCCGCTGCCGAGGTAGACGACCCGCTTGAAACCGCGCTCGGCCAGCGTCTCCACCACCGGCCTGCTCTGCGCATGGGTGGCGGCCACTGCGGAGGCGATCGCCTCGATGCGGCCGTCCAGCGCCGCGATCCCGCTCAGGATCGAGAGCGCGGCGAACATCATCGCGCTGAAGCTGGACGTCATCGCAAAGCCCCGGTCGTGCGTCGCCTCGGGCAGCACGACGACATGGGTGTTGCCACCGCTGCGCCGCGCCAGTTCACCCTCGGCATTGCAGGTGATAACGAGGTGATAGGCCTCATCGACATGCGCGTCGACCAGATCGACGGCGGCCACGCTCTCCGGGCTGCTACCTGAACGCCCGAACGAGACGAGCAGCGTCGGCACCTCGCGGCGGAGGTAAAGCGCGGGCGAACTGACGATATCGGTCGTCGCGATCGCCTCCACCGAACGGCCGAGCAGGCCCGAGAGCCACGGCGCCAGACACTCGCCGATGAAGGCCGATGTGCCTGCGCCGGTCAGCACGATGCGCGTATAGGGATTGGCGAGCAGCGGGCCGGTGAAGGCTTCGATCGCGGCCTTGTTCGCGCTAAGGATCGCCTGTGTCGCGCGCAGCGTTTCGGGCTGCTGCGCGATCTCCCGGCGAGTCCAGGGTTCGGCGTCGTTGCCCGGCGTTCCGGGAACCAGCAGGGCGTCAGGCATCGGGGTGGCAAGCTCCATGATAGGCGTCGAGAGTGGCGGCGATATGCGCCATGACAAGGTCTGCGGGATCGAGCGACGCGGTCCCGGCGCGCACCGCCGCATAGGCAAGCGGCAAGTGCTGGCTGACCAGCGGCAGCGAAGGCACCATGTCGCGCAAGTTGGCGAACAACTGCTCCTGCGCGGCGACGATGCGCGCGTCGGGCCAGTAGTAGCGGATGCGGTCGGAAAGGCTGTACTGCAGCTGCAGGCTCAGCGCCGCCCCTTGCGCATGGTAATACTTGCGCCAGTTACCCGGCTCGGCGCGCATGCGCTCCAGCGCGACTTCGCGAAGCCCCGCACGGCGAGGAGCCGGTACGGTTTCCGCCTCGATCGCATCGAGCGCCCAGAGCGCCTCACGCAGCGCGAATGTCACGCCGGGGCCGACCTTGAGCACCGCGAAATGATCGCGCACCAGCGCGGCAAGCGCATCGGCGGTCTGATAATCGGTCGAATGCGCTTCGTAGACCAGCCCCGCGACCGGCTCGATCGCGCGGCTCAGTCCGGTGGCGCGCTCGGGACGGTAATCGACGACCTTGTCGTGATCGAACTCGACGCCCGGCTGGACGACGGTGGCGATCACGCGGTCCCATGCAGCGGACAGCCCCGCCTCGGCGAACAGTGCGCGGTGCATCTCGACCGTGGCGATGGCGTCGGCCGGATCAGTGACGGCCAGTTCGTCGAGGTCTTCCGCCGCGCCGCCCGGCACGGGAACCTCGGTGCCGATCACATAGACCGGCGCGTCCGCGGCCATGCCCTCGAAGGCATCTTCGGCGGCCCGGCACAGGCGCGCCGCACGTTCGGCGATGGTCCGTTCGGGCAGCGGCACCGGATCGTCGGCGCAGCTCATCGAGCAGTCGAGATGGATCTTGCCGAACCCGGAGCGCACGTAAGCCGCGACCATCACTTCCGCCCGGTCCATCGCCTCGGCCGCAGGCAGCGCGGTCCAGGGATTGGGACCGAGATGATCGCCGCCCAGCGCCAGCCGTTCGACCGGGAAGCCGACGCGCTGCGCGATGGCGCGCACGAAGTCGCGGTAATCGGCGGGGGTCATGCCGGTGTAGCCGCCGTCCTGGTTCACCTGGTTACAGGTTGCCTCGACGAGGAGGATGTCCTGACCGGTTGCCAGCGCGTGGCGCAGCGCCGCTTCGATCGCCAGCGGGTGCGCGCAGCATACCGAAGTCACGCCGATACGTTCGCCCGCCTTGTGCCGCAGCACGATATCTCGAATCGCTTTCACATCGCTTCCTTTCGCCTCGACCAGTAGCGTAACGAAACTTTAAACGCAACTAATCGAAACTAATCGAAACCATCATTCTGCGAGGACGGCTTCCTCGTCCTTGGCATCCGGTTCGATGGCGAGAAGCAGCGAGGCCAGCAGCGCAAGGCCGATGCCCAGGCTCTTGAGCGGCCCCGGCACCACGCCCAGCACCGCCAGAGACAGCAGCGCCGTGGCGAGCGGGGCACCGGCGTTGGACAGCGGCGCGACGATGATCGCCTTGCCGTAGCGGAAGGCGAATACCAGCGTCAGCGCGCCGATGGCGTTGAGCACCTGGATCACGGCGGCAAGGCCCGGCCCGTCCCAGCCCCAGTTCACTGCTTGCGTGAAGTCCGTCATCGCCCAGGCGACCGGGATCAGCACGAGCGCGGAGAGCGTCATGTAGACGAAGATGCTCTCGCCCGACATGACGTGGTTGGCCGCCTTCATGAAGTATGCCTGCACGCCCCAGCACAGCATCACGATCATCGCCGGAACCAGCCACGCGGCGGAGGCTCCGCCGCTGCCGCCGGGGGCGAAGTCGAAAGTAGGCAGCGCCAGCAGCGCCAGCACGATCCCCAGCGCCCCCAGCCTGCCGGTCCGCTCCCGCATGAACACGAAGGACAGCGCGATCGTCACCACCGGAGACAGCGAGATGATCGGGAAGATCAGATAGGCCGGGCCGCGCGCCACGGCGTAGAACAGCACCATCTGCCCACCCGCGCCCAGCAGGCCCACCGCAAGTCCGTAGGCGATCGCGCGCGGCGACCGGTCGAGCGCCCAGCGCGCACCGGCCAGCACCACAAGCGCCGGAGGGATCATCGTCAGCGCCCAGACGCAGTAGACCAGCGTTTCGGGAAACCCGTGCTGCGGCGAAAGACCCGAAAACGCCCCCCAGACGCCCCATAGCACCACGGTGACGAGGGCATTCACCAGCCATGCCCGGCTGGAAGGTGCGGTGACGGTGCTCATGCCTTGGCTGCCTTTGTGGGAGTCGCACGCACGAGCAGGAACCGCTCGAACTTCGCCGGAATGCCGTTCTGTTTCGCGGTGGCACTGCCCAGCGGAGCGCCAGTAAAGCCGTCCGTCAGGACATAGCGCCCTGCCCCCAACCCGCGCAGACTGACCGGCCCGTCCCAGCTATCAGCGTAGAAGGCATAGTGCAGCACTCCGTCCTTCTCGATCGCGTGCGCCTCGGGCTTGTCGAAACCGATGTCGTAAAGCCCGCCGAGATACCTCCCCTTGGGCAGCATGTTTTCACGGTAGAGATCGATCCACTTGCGCCAGACCTTCTCCTTGTCCGCCGTCAGCTTGAAGCCGCCGGGCGGCAGCGGTTCGGAAGGGCTGGGCGTATCCTCGGGCCAGGTGAACTTCGTCGAGGGGATCGCGCCGATGCCGTATGTGGAGGCGAAATCGTCGCGCGTCTCGGTCAGTTCGACATGGTCGCCGGAGTACGGCGCGGAGGGCCCCATCAGCGCCTTGAAGGTCTTGCCCTTGAGCCGCACCTGCCACGAGGAGGTCGGGTCCGACGCGGGCGTGTTGTTCATCGCCGGGATATTGTGGAAGGCGAAGCTGTCGCCGCAGGGGCAGATCTCGACGACCGCTTGCGGATTAATCGCCATGACCTCGTCGTAGATCGCCTTCCAGAAATCCTGCAGCTTTTCATAGGATTCCTCAGGCCGCGCGTGGTTATGCGCCGGGTTGTGGCACGGAGCGACGCCATTGAGATGCTGGCCGTCCAGTTTCAGGCCCTCGAAGCCCCATTCACCGATGATCGTGCGCACGACGCCCCGGAAATAATCGATGGTCGGCTGATAGGCCGGGCAGAGCGTGAAGGCGTTCCACCAGGTCACGTTCTGCGCCGCGCCGTCGCGGTCGAGCAGCAACATGTCGGCATGATCGCGCAGCAGCGGCGTGCCGGGATCGGCCGCCAGCGGTGCCAGCCAGAGGCGCGGGCGCATCCCATCGGCCTTGATGCGGTCGGCGAAGGCCTTCATGTCGGCGTCACCGCGCGGGAAGCGGCTGCGGTCGACCCGCCAGTCGCCATCCGCGATCTGCCAGCCGTCGTCGATCACCGCCCATTCGAAGCCGAGTTCCTTCGCCTTGGGCAGCGCGCCGTAGATCTGGTCGGGCGTGAACTTGCGCTCGTAGCCCCAGGCGCACCAGATCGCGCCGTAGCTCGAATCCGGGATCGCGGGCGCCTTGAGCCCCTGTTCGGCCATGAGTTGGCGATAGGCATCGAGCGGACGGAAATGATCGCCCTCATGCGCCATCACGAAGGCGCGCGGCAGTGCCAGCGTGGCGCCCGGCGCAAGCAGTTGATTTGCCTCGCCGGTCATGCCGATCCGCGTGCCGCCGGGCTGCGCCGAGACGGGCAGCGCCACGAGACGCGGCACCGTCTCCAGATGCCCGACCGCCAATCCGACATCGCGGCGCCAGACCACCGCGACGGGCGTGCCGCCTCCGTAATCCGAGCCGTTCATGCCCATGAAGTTGCGCTGCTCGAAGCCGGGACCGACCTTCTGCACCCAGTCGCGCCGGTCGGGATAGGACGCCCCGGCGAAGCTCCAGGCGCCATCGGGATGGCCGTGCAGATCGTGCATGGCGATCCGCCAGCCGGTGACCGCCAACGGCTTGTCGCCGGTATTGCGATAGCGCACGTCGTACAGCGCGAGGCCGGGGAAGCGATCGAGGAACGTGACCGCGATTTCCTGTTCCAGCGCGCCGCCAGCCGTGCCGCGCAGGACATGACGGCGGCCACCGGCGACCTTGGATTCGGCGTGATCGAGCAGCACGAAGCGGTCGAACGCCGCGCCTTCCAGCGGGAACAGCGCCTCGGCCGCGGCCCATGGCGCGATTTCCTGCCCGCGATGAAGCAGGCGCGAACGCATCGCGGCGTCGAACTCGATGGTCAGGGTGTCGTCGGTGACGCGCGTGGTCGCCGCAGTCGCGGCCCAGACCTTGCCGGAGAGCAGAGGCCCGCTCGCGGCCGCGATCGTGGCGCCGGTCATCAACCGGGCCAGTGCCGCGCGACGGGTTACGGGGCTGAATGACATGTCCGCACTCTCCTGATGGACTTGCGCATCGAACGTTCCACGCTCGGCGACCTCACGAGAAAAGACTTGCACCAGCGCAATCCGCCATGCAATCCAAAAACACAGTTTTTTGATGCGTTTTCTTTCGTTTTCGTTTGAAGGAGGCTGATCCATGCGGAATCTGGTCAAAATGGTACTGTTTTCGAGTGCCGCACTGACGGCCTCGGTTGCCGTCGCCGCGCCTGCCGAGCAACATTATACCGAGGCGGACTTCGCGCATGTCGCCAAGTTCGATGCGCATGTTCATGCCAATGTCGATGACCCGCGTTTCATCGCGGTGGCGCGGCGGGATCGGTTCGAGATTTTGTCGATCAATGTCGATTATCCGGATTTTCCGCCGCTGCCGGAGCAAGCCGCAATCGCGGGGTCGATGCGCAAGGCGGACGCCAGGGTCTTCCACTTTGCCACAACGTTTCCGATGGATGGATTCGGGACGCCGGGTTGGACCGAGCGGACGGATGCGATGATTGATGCGGCGGTCGCCAAGGGGGCGGTCGCGGTGAAAGTCTGGAAGAACATAGGGATGGTGGCCAAGGACCCGGAGGGGAAGCGGGTTTTTCTGGATGATCCGCGATTCGATGGGGTCATGGCGCATCTAGAAAGCCGAGGGATTCCGTTGATCGCGCATCAGGCGGAGCCGAAGAACTGCTGGTTGCCGCTGGAGCAGATGACGACCGAGAACGATCGCTCGTATTTCCGCGAACATCCTGAATATTATATGTTTCTGCACCCCGAGGAGCCGAGTTACGAGGCGCTGATGGCGGCGCGGGACCGGTTCGTGGCGCGGCATCCCAAACTGGCGTTCGACGGGGCGCACATGGCCAGTCTGGAGTGGAGCGTCGATGAGCTGGCGAAGTTCTTCGATGCCCACCCCAAGGCGGTGGTCGATCTGGCGGCGCGGTTGTCGAACCTGCAGGTGCAGTCCAATGCCGATGTGGCCAAGGTCCGGGCATTTTTCGTGAAATATCAGGATCGTATCCTGTACGGCACCGACCTGACCGACAGCCCGCCGGACCCGGCGGCGCGGGCGCAGAATCCGCCAGCTACCGATGATTTTCCGGGGGAGGCCGATGCCGTGTGGCGGGCGGACTGGCGCTATCTGGCGACGCCGCTCAGCCAGCGGGTGGAGGCTATCCAGGCCGATGCGGTCGGGCTCAACCTGCCGAAGTCGGTGATCGACAAGATCTATTGGAAGAACGCCAGAAAGTTCTTCAATATCACAGGGTAATACCGGAAAATCGAGTGCCGGGCCAACCGGCACTCAACGGCACCTAACAGTACCCTAGCGCCACCCTACGCGCCTTATGCGCGGTGCAGGCGGAACCCCAGACGGTCCGCAGCAGACTGCACCGCGTCACTGTCGGCCGCGTCGGTGACGAGGTCGTCGATCTCCTCGACGTTGAGGATGCGGTGGAGGCAGACCTTGCCGAATTTCGAACGGTCGGTCACCGCGATCACCTGCCGCGCGGCTTTCGCCATCTTTCGGTTCAGCATCGCTTCGGGCTCGTAATGCGTGGTAATGCCGCGCTCGAAATCGAAACCATCGACGCCGAGGAACAGCTTGTCGACATGCAGGTCGCTGAGTGCGCTTTCGGTCTGGGCGCCGTAGAACGCGCGGTTGCGGCGGCGCAGGGCGCCGCCCAGCATGACCACGCGGATGCGCTCCTTGCGGGCCAGCGCGCAGAGGATGTCGAGATCGTTGGTGAGGACCGTGATCTCCTCGTCATCGGGCAGGTGATGAGCGATCTGCAGCGTCGTCGTGCCCGAATCGAGCACCACCGAATCGCCGGGTTGCACCATCGCGGCCGCCAGCGCACCGATCCGCGCCTTGGCGTCGGGATTGGCGGCACGCTTGGTTTCCAACGGCGGTTCGGCGACGACGTTGACCGCATCGGCCGAGATCGCGCCGCCGTAGCTGCGCTCCGCCACACCCTTCTTCGCAAGGAAATGAAGGTCTTTGCGGATCGTCTGCATCGACACGCCGTAACGCTCGGAAAGGTCGGTGACCTGCACGCTGCCGCGCTCGCGCACGAGGGTACTGATTTCCTGCCGCCTGCGGCTCGTGTCCCGGGTAACCACCATTTCATCACTCCTGCGAGCGTTTGCATTAACAGCGCCGAAGCGCCGCGACAAACATTAAGCGATGTTTCGTTACGTTTCTGTTTGACAGCTTCCGAATATCCAAGTTACCAAAACGAAATATAGCACGCCATACGGACGGGAATCATCGATGCCCCGATCCGGCCAAGGCGGGATCACATAGGGGTACGGAAACATGACGGGACGTAACACCTGGCGCTTGTCGGCGCTTGCCGGAGCCAGCACCATGGCGCTGCTCTCCGCCTCTCTCGCCCATGCGCAGGATGCCGCGACCGCGACCCCCGCTCCGGAAGCCGTCCCCTCGGCGCAGGACGATGCCGCCACCGCCGAAGCCATCGTCGTGCGCGGCGTGCGCGGCAGCCTCCTGCGCTCGATCCAGGCCAAGCGCAGCGCCGACACCATCGTCGATGCCATCTCGGCAGAGGAACTGGGCAAGTTCCCCAACCGCAACGTCGCCGAAGCGCTCGCCAACATCCCCGGCGTCACCGTGGGCCGCGACGGGCGCGGCGAAGGCCGCTCGATCACCATTCGCGGCCTCGGCGAGAATTTCGCGATCACCACCCTCAACGGTCGAATCCTCCCGACCGACGGGCCGGACCGCTCTTTTGCCTTCGACGTCCTCCCCTCCGAGATCATCTCGGGCGCCGAAGTGCAGAAGGCGGTCCGCGCCTCCGAGCTTGAAGGCAGCATCGGCGGCAACGTCGACTTGCGCACCGCACGCCCGCTCGACCGCCCCGGCCTCCATGCATCGGGCGCGGTCGAGGGACAGTACAACGATCTGGCGGATAAGGGCGGCTACAAGGTCAGCGGCGTCGTCAGCACCACTTTCGCCGACGACACGATGGGGCTGATGTTCGGCGTCAGCTACAACAAGTACAAGTTCCGTACCGACAACCTCGGCGAATACTCGCTGGCCGACGGCACCGAGGCGGCTTACGGCGTGGACTTCAACCGTGACGGCGCCATCAACCCCGACGCAAACGGCCCGGCCTATATCTGGCCCGACTACTACAGCATGGGCACCGTGCAGGGCCAGCGCGAGCGCATCGGTTCGGCGGCATCGTTCCAGTGGAAGCCGTCCAGCCAGTTCGAACTGACGATCGACGGCATCTACAGCCGCTTCGACGTGAAGCAGCACAACTACCGTTCGTCCAACTATCTCAACCCGCTGGGTGACGACGGTTCGCCGCGCTGGGACCCCAGCTCGATCAGCGTGGATGCCAACAACGTCGTCACCGGCTTCAGCATCGACAACTACACCGCCGAAGTGCTCACCACCGACGAGCCGCGCAAGAGCCAGACCTGGCAGATCGGCGGCCACATCGACTGGAAGCCGACCGACCGCCTGAAGTTCGGCTTCGACGGCTACATGGGCAAGGCGCGCGACAACACTGGCGGCCAGAACCGCTTCGTGGTGGCGGGCATCACCGGCGCCTCCGCCACATTCGCGACGCGCAACGGCGGGCTGCCAGACCTCGACGTGACCATCCCCGGCGGGCGCAGCCTGTCGGAAGCGACCAACGACGATTTCCGGGCCCACTACATCGGCATCCAGGGCCAGAACATCGCCGACCGCACGCAGGGCCTGAAGGGCGACGGCACGTATGATGTCGATAGCGGGATCTTCAAGTCGATCCAGTTCGGCGCCTCGTTCACCAACCGCAAGAAGTCGGTCGCCACGATCGACAACCAGTACACCACCTCGTGTAACTTCTGCGGCTATCCCTTCACCTTCGGGCAGCTGGGCGCGGACGTGGTGAAGCCGGGCAACGGTTCGATCTTGGGCAAGCTGGACGGCGATTTCCCTCGCAACTTCCCGCGCTTCGACATCGACACCTATCTGGCGGCACTGTCGCGGGTGGAGAACAACCCGGCGATCCTGAACCCCAATTCGTGCCTCGACGATACCGGCGCTTCGATCCCGGGGTGCCAGCTTTCGCCGTATCCTGCGGGCTATTCCAATCAGGTGATCGAGGCCGATCTGCCCGCTTCGTACCGCATCAAGGAGCGCACCTGGGCCGGCTATCTGATGGCCAATCTGGAGGGCGACAAGTGGCGCGCGGATATCGGCGCGCGGCTGGTGGCGACCAAGGTTTCCTCGGTGGGCTACGGCGCCAGCATCGCCAGCATCATCCCGCGTGCAGGCACGCAGGACAATGCCGTCACCTTCAACCCGGTCGAGCCGATCAACGGTGGCGGCGACTACGTGCGGCTGCTGCCGGCGGCGAACTTCTCCTACGATCTGGCGGACGGGCTGCGGCTGCGTCTGGCCGCTTCCGAGGCGATCTCGCGGCCCAGCTTCGGGGAACTCTCGCCCGCCAAGGACGCGACTTCAGCGCAGTCGGGCACGTACATCATCTATGACGCGGGCAACCCGAACCTCAAGCCGACCGAGGCCAAGCAGCTCGACGTGAGCCTCGAATTCTACCCGACCAACCGCCTCGCGCTGACGGCGGCGGCGTTCTACAAGCATATCACCAACTTCGTCTCGACGGTGCCGGTGGACGTGCAGATCACCCCGACCAACCAGCCCGCCAACCAGCAGCAGAGCTACTCCTTCGTCGAATATCAGGTGATGAACGGCGACAGCGCCAACGTCTACGGGCTGGAAGTGGGCGGGCCGTACTTCCTCGACAACGGTTTCGGCATCCAGGCGAACCTGACCTACAACAAGTCGCGCGCAAAGACCGGCGGCATCACCACCGACCTGCCGGGCGCGATTCCGTTCTCGGCCAATGCCAAGCTGTTCTACGAGAACCATGGCATCGGCGCGCAAGTCTCGTACAGCTATACCTCGCGCTATACTTATGCGCAGGCGGGCAGCCTTTCGTACCTGCCGGTGAAGGAAGACCCCTACCACGAGGTTTCGGCGAGCCTGTCGTACGACGTGACCGACAACTTCTCGGTCTACGTGCAGGGATCAAACCTGCTGGGCTCGGCGATCAAGCGGTTCAACGAGTATCGCAACCTTCCGAATTTCTATGAGTATTCGGGCCGCTCGTTCTTCTTCGGGGTGCGCGGGCGCCTTTGATATGACGCCTTGCCGGAGCGGTCATCGACGGCTCCGGCAAGATCGGGCTCAAGGTGCCGGTGTCCCTGCATCGAAGGATGCCGCAAACCGCTCGTACCTTGCCTCATCGAACGACCAGCGGGGCGATGCCTGTTCCCAGATCAGACGGCGTCATGGACCGGCAAAACAAGCCGGACGCCTAGAACTTCAGCACGCATCGGGCAGGCGCCCCGCATCGGTCGGCGCGTTGCTGTAGCTCGCCAGAACCGCGGTTCGATCCAGCGATGTCCATCAGGCCGCGCCGCCTTGCCGGGCATCGCGCAGGACGCGTGATAGCTCTTCCACCGAATAAGGCTTCTGCAGCAGCGCGAACCCATGCCGTGCGTCGCCGGCCAGGACGTGGCTGTAACCGCTCGTCAGGACGACCTTCAGGGCCGGCCAGCGGGAGCGGACATTCCTGCCAAGCTCGACCCCGTCCATCCCGGGCATGACAACGTCCGAGAAGACGATGTCGATCTCGCCATGGTCGCGCTCGAGTATCGCGATGGCATCACGGGCATTGGCGGCCCGGCGGGTGCTGAAGCCGAGATCGCCAAGAAGCTGCGAAGCGAATTCTCCGACCTGGTCGTTGTCTTCCACGACGAGGATGCTGGCTTCGCTCGCGGCGACTTCGTCGGGTGCCGAAACGGCCTGAACTGCATTCGGCGCGGCGGCGCGAGGCAGGTAGAGGCTGAACATCGTACCTTTGCCAAGAAGACTGTCGACGTCGATCTCTCCGCCGGACTGCTTGGTGAAGCCATAGACCTGGCTGAGACCAAGGCCGGTGCCCTTGCCGACTTCCTTGGTGGTGAAGAACGGTTCGAAGATATGATCGAGCTGTTCGGGCGGCATGCCCGATCCGCTGTCCGATACCGATACCTTGACGAAATCGCCCTTTGCGGCGGCATGCCCGCGCCGTGGCGGCACCGAGCCTGCGGCTTCGATCGCGATGGTGATACGCCCTTCGCCGTTCATCGCATCACGGGCATTGACCGCCATGTTGACGAGCGCGGTTTCGAACTGGCTGGCATCGACCTCCACGAAACAGGAGGCACAGATCGGATCGACGACGAGATCCACCCGCGATCCCACCACGGTGCGCAGCATGTCCGCTACGCTGCCCACCTTCGAGGCCGCGTTGAAGACTTCGGGCTTCAGCGCCTGCCGCCTAGCAAACGCCAGAAGCTGGCTGGTCAGCTTCGCGGCGCGATCCGCCGTTTCCGCTATCGCGTCGAT
>NZ_ALVC01000149.1:0-6292 GCF_000293195.2 Sphingomonas sp. LH128 | reverse complement strand
TTCAAGGCGCAAGGCGCGGGCGCGAAGCTCAGCCGGGGTGTGATGACCACTGCGCGCATCGCCGGCGGCGCCATCATCGAGCGCGAGGTGCCTTATGACCTGCGCAATGCCCACTCGCTGAAACTGGCGCTGAAGAACCCCGATTTCACCACCGCGCGCCAGATCGCCCAGACCATCAACCGGCAGGCTCCCGGCTCGGCCGAAGTGCTCGACCCCGGCACGGTGGAGCTGCGCCCCTACGGCAGCGGGTCGCTGATCGACCTTGTCACACAGGTCGAGAACCTGACCGTCGCGGTCGACCAGCCCGCGCGGATCGTCATCAACGAGGCGGCGGGCACCGTGGTCATGGGCGCGGACGTGCGCGTCAGTCCGGTGGCCATCGCGCAAGGGGGGCTGACGATCAGCGTCACCGAGACCCCGGTGGCCTCGCAGCCCGCGCCGTTCTCGGGCGGGCAGACGGCGGTATTGCCGCGCACCACCATCCAGGCGAACGACGGCAACGGTGCGGCGCTGGCGATGCTGACCAGCGGCACTTCGCTGCAGACGCTGGTGGGCGGCCTCAATGCGCTGGGCGTCAGCCCGCGCGATCTCATCACCATCCTGCAGGCGCTCAAGACGGCGGGCGCGCTGCAGGCCGAAATAGCGGTGCAGTAGGATGAGCGATCCGATCAATACCTATCCGACGCAGGCGCGCGTCATCTCGCAGGATCGCAGCCCGGCGGCGGTGGCGCGCCAGTTCGAGGGCGTCTTCGCAGGGCAAATCACCAAGATCATGATGGAAACCGTGGAGCAGGACGAGCAGTTCTCCGGCGGCCACGGCGAGGAGATGTTTCGCGGCATCCTGGCCGAGCAGATCGGCAACTCCATCGCGTCCGGCAAGGGCCTCGGCATCGCCTCTGCGGTCGAGGCGCAGATCATCCGCCTGCAGGGCGCGACCAATGCCGAGTGACAACGAGACCGCCGCCGCCATCATCGAAGTCATGACCTCGCTTTCGTCAGTGATGCGCGAGGAGACGCGCGCGCTGGAGAGCGGCATCCGCGCGCTCGACCTGGCCGAGCTGGCCTCGGCCAAGGCGCGGCTCGTGGGCACGCTGGAGGAACGCCTCGCCCGCGTGACGCGGCAGGAGCCGGGCTGGACCGCGCAGCTGGACGCCCCCTTGCGCGAGAGCTTCACCGAAGCGCTGGGCGAGCTGCGCGCCGCCTCGATGGTCAACGCCGCGCTGCTGGAACGCCACATCGAGCTGTCGGCCGACCTGATGGGCGCGATTGCGTCCGAGGCCAAGCGCCTGACCGGCAATCGCGCCTACGCCTACGGGGCGAGCGGCACCCTTGCCCGCGCGGACCTGACGACGCCGATTTCGCTCAATGGGGAGTTTTGAGCGGGTAAATTTCGGGAGCCCCGCCGCCCTCCGGCGTGCTAAGGCCGCAGTCTGTTTCGGGAAGGAGCGGCCTGATGGGCGGTATCTGCGGGAAACCGGTTCAGCTGCTGGCGGCGGCCATGGCATTCACCGCTTCGACGGCGCGGGCGCAGCCTGCGGGCACGCTGATCGCGGCCGATCCGGTCGCCACCGCGCCTGCCGGCATGAAGGCCTGGCGCATCCGCTACTGGACCCGTGACGACAAAGACCGGCCCCTCGCGGTGACCGGCATGGTCGTCGCCCCCGCTGCCCCCGCTCCCGCTGCTCCCGCCCGGCCGGTCATCGCCTGGACGCACGGGCTGGTCGGCATCGCGCGCCGCTGCGCGCCGTCGCTGGGGGACGACAACTTCACCGTGATCCCCGGCCTGAAGGACGCCCTCGCCCGCGGTTATACCGTGGTCGCGCCCGACTATCCGGGGCTGGGGTCAGAAGGCGTGCATCCGGTGCTGATCGGCGTGAGCGAGGGCCGTTCCACCCTCGATGCGGTGCGCGCGGCGCGTCGCATCCCGGCGGCGGCGAGCGGCACCCGCTTCGCGCTCTGGGGGGAATCGCAAGGCGGCCACGCAGCCTTGTGGTCCGGCCAGATCCAGGCACGCTACGCGCCCGAGCTGCAGCTGGCGGGGATCGTCGCGGTGGTGCCGCCGACCGACCTTGCCCGCAACTTGACGGAAGGCAGCGACCCGCGCGTGCGCGCCCTGTTGATCGCCTATACGGCGACCAGCTGGTCGCGGCTCTACGGCGCGCCCATGGCGACGTTCGGGTCGGCCTCGGTCCAGCGCGTGATGATGCGGCTCGCCGACAACAACTGCGTGCGCTTCGACGCCCGGCCCAAGCTGGGCACCATCGTCGGCATCGCCATTGCCCAGCGGGCGATCGCCAGGCTCGATTTATCCCGGCAGCAGCCGTGGGGCCGCATGATGCGCGCAAACAATCCCTCGGCAGCGGCGATCCCGGTCCCCGCCCTGATCGCGACCGGAACGGCGGACACGATCGTCGCCCCGGCCGTGGTGCGCGACTTCGCCCGCCTCGCCTGCAGGCGGGGCAGGACCGTGCGCTTCATGTCGATACAGGGGGGCCGGCACGAGACCGTCGCGCGCAGCGATGCGGCGGCGATGCTGGACTGGATCGACGCCCGCTTCGCCGGCCGCAAGGCACCGGGCAACTGCGGCACGTTCTGAAAGACGATCCCCGGTCAGCCCTTCCCGGCCTGAATTCCGAGCCATTGCTCGGTGTGTTTGCGCAAGTCGATCCCCGCGTTGTGGTCATATGCGATCCACGCGCTCGTCACCAGCATCGTCCACAAGATGCTGAACAGCGATCCGACCAGGAAGTATTCGGCGAAATTGCGCTCGTCCATGTCCTTGAAGCGCGCGACGGTCTTGAGCGCGATCACGGCGGCAAGGATCTCCCAGCTATGGACGATGATCCCCGTGGCCAGGATCAGCCGTTCGAATACGCCGATCCAGCGGCCCGCGTTGTGCGCCGGGGTAGAAAGATGCGCGATGGAATCCTTCAGGCCGCTGAGGTGGAAGATCCCCCGGCAGATCAGGTTGCCCACCCAGGTCAGCAGTATCAGGGCTACTGCGGTGTAAAGGAATGCGCACCCCATTTGTCGGCCCCCGGCAATCGGTATCGATGGTCAAGTTCGGCGAGCGCCTTGTGAATGGCGGCCCACTGGATAACATACAGCTCGAAGTCGCCTGCGCTTCGCACTTTGTAGACGTTGTGTACGCTGACATTGCGGGCGTGCGCCACTTCGGCGACCGAGGCCCCGGCCAGCAGCTTGACGATATCGCCGCGCTGGGCCTGCGACCACCCGCGTTCGATGGCGGTCAGGCTTGCGCCGCTTGCTTCCAGCAGGGTTTCGAGAAGCCCGTACTGCGGGAAGGAGAAGCGGTAACGGCTCGCAGAGCGCTTTTCCCCCAGACGTTCCCGCGCGTCGGCGAAGCCCGGCCCCATCATGTTCCAGGCGCGCCGGGAATTGACCGGTGTTCTAAGATCGATGCTGCCGATCACGAAACGGCAGTCGATGTCCTTGTCCAGCAACTCGAAGCGGATCTCGCGCGCGGCTTGCGCGGCAGCCACCAGCGAGGTGAACAGGCCCTGGAATTCGTCGCCGAGCGTTATCGTCAATGGCGAGGCCATGTCGGCGGCAAGGGCCTTGTTCTGGCGGTCGATCGCGGCATTGAACCGGGCATGCAGGTCCCGGGGGTCCGCATGCCGCTCGCTCCCCACGAGATCGCCCATGAGGACGGCATGGAAGGAGGGGGAGGAAGCCATGAACGCGGTGATGGCATCAACCCAAAAAAGGGTCAATTCAGTTTTTACCCCAAATTCGGTATAATCGAGGAATTACCCCAAAAACGGGTTACGAATCGCGAGCGCCGCGAATGGCGTTTCCCTTACTCGAACACCGCGGAGAGCACCGCCGCGACGTCAGCCGGGGCGAGGGTGTCGAGCATCACTTCCAGATCGGGGCTTTGCGAATAGCCGAGCATGCGGCCGTGCCGGTCGGCGGCGACGGAGAGGACGCGCAGCGCCTCACCCTCGCGCACGACGGCGAGACCGCCAGTGGCGGGGTAGCGGTCGGGGTCCACCACCAAGGTAGCGCGGCCGGGCAGTCCCGCGCCCAGCGTCGGGCGGCCGAGGCGCAGGCCATAGGCGCGCGGGCCCGCGCTGCGCGGCGCCTCGACCTCGGCGCCGGTTGGGGTCGGCGCGATCAGGCCGCCGGGCAGGGGGGTGCCGAGGACGGGGAGCAGGCGCAGGGTCGCGGCGTTGTCGGGAGCCATAGGCTCGATCTTCGGCGCCGGAGTTGGAATCGTTGCCCGTGCTGCTACAGGAGCAGCAGCCTCAGGCGCGCCGCCGCTCAGTTCGTCCTTCAGCGCTGCGATGCGCGTGCGCGACTTGGTGAGGCGGATCTCGGGGTTGGCGACCATCGGCAGCACCGCGTCGAGGTCCCCGGCGGCGTGGAGCGCCTCGACCTCGGCCATTAGCGCCTTGTCGTCGGGCGCGCCGAACAGGCGGCGCAGGGCGGCCCGCACGTCCTCGTTCCAGCGTTCCAGCGGCTTGAGCGCGTTTTCTATGCGCGAGAGGACCACCGGCGCGATGCCGTATTCGCTTTCGAGCAGCGCGATCGTCAGCGCCGGATCGCCGCCGCGCCGCGCACGCAGGGCGGCGGCGAGGAGCACCGCGCGCAGTTCGCCCTCAGGGTCGGCAGGGGCGGGGCCGTGGAGAGGTTCCGCCCATGCGGCGATGTCGAAACCTGGGGCATCGACGTCGATCAGCAGTTCCACCGGATCCACGCCGAGCGCGCGGCCGAGATCACGCAGTTCGTCGGCCCGGGCGAAAATCTCTCCCCGCTCGATCTTGGAGAGGCGGATATAGGTTATTCCCGAAAGCCGCTCCGACAATTCGAGAAGGCTGCCGATATTGAGTTGCTTGCGGAACTTGCGGATGCGGTTCGGGAACACGAGCGTGCGATGGTAATCGATTGTCGTCATCGCCGCCTCCGTTACTTGCCGTGGACCGGCCCGATCGCTTAATTCGGGCGACTTGTCGTTCATCGCAGATCTTGTTCCGTTCTGGGGATGGCCGGGACTTTTCATGTCCGACCTTCCCGGTCAATGCGCCCATTCGGAGGGTTCTGCCGAATCGGGTCTTTTTCGCGACCGCCGCTTGATTGGCGGAACTTGGGAATTGGCGCTTACTGCCTTGCGATATCCTTAAAATTTCGCATTTCTTGCGCAATCCGGGCACTTGCCCTCCGCAAAACCGGGGTGTGGATGCGCAAAACGGCGGAATCTGTGGGTTTGCAGGGTAACGCTGCAAGGTCCGAAATGGATGCGAAATTGGGGATGAGGGAGCGAATTTTCTGCTCGCCAAGGCACATCCTTTAAGTGTCGGCTCGATCCTCCCTGTCGCGAAGCGATGGGGAGGTGGCAGTCGCGCAGCGACTGACGGAGGGGGCTTCGAGCGCGCTAACCCCTCCACCATCGACTGCGTCGGCGGTCCCTCTCCCCATCGCTTCGCGACAGGGAGGATGCTCCTTATCCCTTACCCACCGCCGTCTTCATCAGCGCCATCTGCTTGCGATAGAGGTTGGTCATCGCCGCATAGTCCTGCTGGACCTGCCCCAGCGACAGGAGCTGGTCTTCCAGCGTCACGTTGTTGCCGTCGGGCTTGGTCTCGCTGGTATTGCCGTCGAGGACGATCCGCCCGCCCGCCTGCGGGGCCCTGGCGCCCAGCGCGGTCATGCTGCCCGAGAGTTCAACATGCGGGCGCACCACATGCGGCGTGCCGCTCGAGCCTAGCTGGCCGTCCACCAGCGATGAGAAGTCCGGCGCCTCGACCGTGCGGGCCTTGTAGCCGGGCGTCTCGGAGTTGGCGACGTTCTCGGCGATGACGCGCTGGCGTTCGGCCATGGACTTCATGGCGCGGCCCATGCCGTCGAACAGGGGGGGGAGGGTGGACATCGGGTGCCTCCTTAGGAACCGGTGAGGCGCGAGAGCGCCGCCTGATAGCTGGCGAGCTTGGCCTGCTGGTAGGCGCTGCCGCCGCTGCCGGAAATGGTGCCGTCGACGATCGCCGCCTTGCCCGAATCCCAGTAGAGCGAGCGATAGGCTGACTGGATCATCGACAGCGCGCTCTTGACCCGGGAAAGCGCGGTGCCTGCCGTGGTGGCGTCGGTCAGCGTCAGCGCGCTGGACAAGTTCAGGTTGAACCGCCCCCCCGGCGTCACCTTGGCGGCTTTCGGATCGAGCACCTTGGAGGGCACGAGGCGGATCGGATCGAGCCCCAGCTTGCCCAGCGCGTCCTTGCCGTCCGCGCCCGCGATCAGTTCCAGCGTGTGGCCGGACTTGACGTCGATCTTGAGG
>NZ_ALVC01000148.1:0-7964 GCF_000293195.2 Sphingomonas sp. LH128 | reverse complement strand
ATTATCTGGAGTAAAATCATGACCAATCGACGCAATCCCACGCCTCCGGCCGCAATGCTCGACATAAATGTCGACTGCAAAGAATACGTTCTGGATTACCTCGCCCATTCCTTCCCGGTGCAGCTCTACGAGCCGTTCACCGACAGCGAGGGCAACCTGTCGTCGCGGCCGGTGTTTCGCGACGGCCAGCCGGTCGAGAGCCGCGACGCCATCGCCCGTCGCGACCGCCTGATCGAGAGGCTCGCTTCGCTGCCACCGGTCCCCGGCGCGCTCGACCAGATCGTCCAGCGCTTCGGCACCGATGTCGTGGCGGAGGTGACGGGACGTTCGCGCCGCATCGTCCGCAGGACTAGCCCCGGCGGCATCGACCGCCTCGCCGTGGAGAACCGCGCCGCCTCGGCCAATCTGGCGGAAACGCAGACCTTCATGGACGATCAGAAGCGCATCCTGATCTTCTCCGACGCCGGCGGCACCGGGCGCAGCTATCACGCCGATCTGTCGGCGCGGAACCAGCGGCTGCGCGTCCACTATCTGCTGGAGGCGGGCTGGAAGGCCGACGCCGCCATTCAGGGCCTGGGCCGCACCAACCGGACCAATCAGGCGCAGCCGCCGCTGTTCCGGCCGATCTCGACGGACGTGAAGGCGGAAAAGCGCTTTCTCTCGACCATCGCCCGCCGCCTCGACACCCTCGGCGCAATCACGCGCGGCCAGCGTCAGACGGGCGGCCAAGGCCTGTTCCGACCCGAAGACAATCTCGAAAGCTACTACGCCCGCGATGCCCTGCGGCAGCTCTACCTGCTGCTGGTGCGCGGTAAGGTCGAAGGGTGCTCGCTCCAGATGTTCGAGGACGCCACCGGCCTGTCGCTGATGGATTCCACCGGCATCAAGGACGAGCTGCCGCCGATCACCACCTTCCTGAACAGGTTGCTGGCGCTGACCATCGAGCTTCAAGGCGTCCTCTTCACGGCGTTCGAGCGACTGCTGAACGCCAAGATCGAAGGTGCTATCGCTTCCGGCAGCTACGACGTCGGGCTAGAGACCCTGCAGGCCGAGAGCTTCATCGTTACCGATCGCCGGACGATCCACGTTCATCCCGGCACCGGCGCCGAGGCCCGGCTGCTGACCATCACCCAGCGCCAGCGCAACCGTCCCGTGACGCTGGCCGAGGCGCTCGACCATCTCGACGATCCGGGCGCGAGGTTGCTGATCAACGAGCGCTCAGGCCGCGCCGCCGTGCAGATACCAACCACCAGCATCATGCTGGACGATGGCGAGATCGAACGGCGGGTCCGGCTGATCCGGCCGATGGAGGCGCACAACATCCCCATCAAGATGATGGACGAGACCCATTGGGTGCAGGCCGAGCGGATCGCCTTCAAAGCGGCCTGGGACGCCGAAGCCGCCGAGGTGCCGGAATATGCCGACAGTACCATCCATGTCGTCAGCGGGCTCTTGTTGCCGATCTGGAAGCGGCTGCCGAACGAGTCGACACGGGTCTATCGGCTCCAGACCGACGACGGCGAACGCATCGTCGGCCGTCGCGTCTCCCCCGCCTGGGTGGCCGGCGCGCTCGCGGCTGGCACGTCAACCCTGACGCCCGACGACGCGTTCATGGCGCTTAGGGACGGCAAGACCGTCCTCGATCTCACCGAGGGCCTCCAGCTCCGCCGCGTCCGGGTCATGGGCGCCAACCGCATCGAGCTGTCGGGTTTCACCGACGCCATGCGCGATCGACTGCGGGCCTATGGCCTGTTCCATGAGATCATCTCGTGGAAGCTGCGGATGTTCGTCCCGACCGACGCGACCGGCGCGGCCATCTTGGCCAAAGTGCTGGAGCGCTACCCCGTCGAGCGCATCGGCGAGCGGGAGGCGGCGTGATGGCACGACAAGACGCCTCCGAACTGGCGATCCGTCTCGGCCGACAGGCCGAGGCGGTATGCCGCCATTATCTCTCCGCCGGTCATCGGGAGGGCCGCTATTGGCTGGTCGGCGACGCGCGCAACACGCCCGGTCGCTCGATGTTCGTGCGGTTGAAGGGCGGCGAAACCGGCAAGGGCGCGGCCGGGAAATGGACGGATGCGGCAACCGGCGAGCATGGAGACCTGCTCGACGTCATCCGCGAGAGCTGCGGCCTGGTCGACTTCAAGGACGTCGCCGATGAAGCGCGCACCTTCCTGTCGATTCCGCATCCTGAACCGGATCGTCCACATGACGGCGAACGCAAGTTGCCGGCGCCGACCGGATCGCCGGAAGCGGCACGGCGGCTCTTCGCAATGGCGCAGCCGATTTCGGGCACGCTCGTAAAGACGTATCTGCGGACACGCGCAATTACGGCTTTGCACGACACCGGAAGCCTGCGCTTTCACCCTCGGTGCTACTACCGGCCTGACGAGCATTCCCCGACCGAGACCTGGCCGGCGATGATCGCATCGGTCACCGATCGCCACGGGCATCAGACCGGCGCGCACCGCACCTGGCTCGCGCATGATGGATCGGACAAGGCCCCGATCGACACGCCGAGGCGGGCGATGGGCGACCTCCTGGGACACGCCGTTCGCTTCGGTGTGACTGGCGAGGTGATGGCGGCGGGCGAAGGCATCGAGACGATGCTCTCGCTCAGGATGGCGCTGCCCACCATGCCGATGGTGGCGGCGCTTTCGGCGGCACATCTCTCGGCGATCCTGTTCCCCGACACGCTGCGCCGGCTCTACATCGCCCGCGACAATGATCGGGCCGGCGATGGTGCGATGACGGCGTTGATCGAGCGGGCGAATGCGGCCGGGATCGAGGCGGTCGTGGTGTCTCCAAACCTGGGCGACTTCAACGAGGATCTCCGATTGGCAGGCCTGGACAGCCTCCGGGCAGCGGCACGGATGCAGATCGCGCCCCAGGACGTCGCACGCTTCATGGCGCTGGCGGCATAGGCCGCAAGGAGAATGCAGGCGGCGGGAGCGCCGTCGTCGGCGTCGCTCGGATGATCTTGATGTCGGAGAGAACCGCGCCCCGGCCTTCGAGAGGGCGATCGGCCAGCAAACGGCCCGGGCCCGCAATGTCTGCGGCGGACTATTTTCCGGCGCGGCCGAGGGCCGCTTTCCATCGCGAGGCAAAATAGCCCGCCTTCGCCATCCTCCGCTGTGCTCCGGCCCTCCGCTTCGCTGCGGATGCAGGTCCGGCCCGCCCGCCGGCTTTCGTCGCCATGAAGGCCGCGAGGGTCGCGGTCGAACCGACGGAGCATCCCGATGAGCGAGCACGACGACTACGAACCGCACCACGCCTCTTCCCCCACCGACCATGTCCTCAGCGAACTCCAGCTTTACGGCTACCGTCCCTTCACGGATGAACCCGATCCCCGACCACTTCCGGAGGGCGACCATGTCGCCGGCGCCATCGCCGATATCTTCGACGCCCTGATCGTCACTCTGGAGGACACCCGCCTCGAGCCCGACCTCGACGATCTCCTATGGTCGACAGTCAACGTCTTCCACCGGGCCAACGAACGGATCGAGCGCGAGCTGGACGACAACGAGCAGGCGCAGCGCCGCGGCCAGCGCGAACAGGACGGCAGCGAGGTGAAGGCCGTCGAACTGGAACGCCTGACGGCCGAGGGCCAGACCCTGATCGAACGCCGCAACGCTTTCGAGTTGATGCGCGACCAGGCCGCCGAGCACTACGAGCGCCACACCGGATCAAACTGGCGACCGCGCAGTGGATCGATGGTCAACCATCGCAACCTGACCTCGGCGATGATCGACAGCCGGGACTTCCTCGCCGCCAAGAAGCGGGCCGACAATCAGGTGCTGCTACCCGCCGGTCCCAAGATCGCCTTCACCGGCGGGCTCGACTTCAACGATCACCACCTGATCTGGGCCAAGCTCGATCAGGTCCACGCCAAGCACCCCGACATGGTGTTGCTGCACGGCAAGTCGCCGAAGGGCGCAGAGAAGATCGCGGCCAAATGGGCCGACGCCCGCAAAGTGCCGCAGGTCGGATTCGCCCCTGACTGGACGAAACACGCCAAGGCCGCACCGTTCAAGCGCAACGATCAGATGCTCGACGTTCTGCCGATCGGGGTGATCGTCTTCCCCGGCACCGGCATTCAGGACAACCTCGCCGACAAGGCGAGGAAGCTCGGCATCCCACTCTACGATTTCCGCCCGAAGGGAGGTGGCGCGTGAGCGCCGCCTCTCACAGCATCTCGGGCCGAAACAGCGATCTGCGGCTGATGACCTTGCCGGACACCACGAACACGCCATCGCCGGTGTAATGCAGCGTCTCAGGATGCTTTGGCGACGTGGCGACATGCGCCTTCACCACCTCGAAGATGAAGAAATTGTACTTGTCGACCAGCGCGTCGTCGTGAAGGCGGCATTCGAAGCTGGCATGGCATTCGCCGATCAACGGCGCATCAACCTTGCTCGCGTCTTCCGCCGTGAGATCGAACTCAGCGAACTTGTCGATCTCAGCCCCCGACGTGTTGCCGATCCTGACCACGGTATCGGTCAGCGCCGTCGTCGGCAGGTTGATGACGCACTCCCGGCTGTCGCGGATCATGCGGTGACTGTGATTGCCGCCGGAGATCATCAGGCCGCCCAAAGAGGGCGAGAATTCCAGGATCGTTTGCCAACCGAGCGTCATGATGTTGGTCGCGCCCTGCCACTTCGACGACACCAGCACGATCGGCCCTGGCTCCAGATAGCGCCGCACCTGACTCACCGGGAAATCGCTTTTCTTGGGAAGCTTCGGCATGGGCGTCCTCTTCGGCTGTTGCGCTTAGCATGACCATAACCGCCCATGCCGGCAGCATCACGACCGGCAGCACGGCGGCGATGCTTTAGCGGGAAGGCATTGACCGGGCGTTTCCATCGTGGCCCCGGTCATGGCGGAAAACCATCACCCGCTTCCAATGCGCTGATCCTTGATCCAGCCGCTGGCCTGACGCCATCAACCCGTAAAGGGTCGGCTATGCGAGCATGCCGCCGCTCCAGCTTCGCCTGCGCGGTGATTGCGGCCATCGGCCGGACACATCGGGCGCCTGTCGCGCGGGAGATGGTCTCCCGCCTCCAAGACAGGAGCCGGTCAGATGTCCCTCAATCAAGCTCACGCCTTCGCCTTCAGCCTCGCCACCACCCTCATGGTCTCAATCGTCATCTTCCAGGCCGGCGACGGCACCATGGGCGTCATGCCCGCCGGTGAATATGATGGCGAAATCGCTGCCATCGTTCACGAGGTCGATCCCTTCGCCCGCTGACCGCGGGCAAGGCGTCACGGCCGCAAGCGGGAATCCTAGGGGATTTTCGCTCCCGTCCTGCCTTCTCTTCAGCTATACTGGCGACGCGCCGTGGTGGTGGTGGAGGCGCGACCGTCAAAGCTTTATCGCACGGAGAACACCACCATGATCTTTCTCGGCATCCTCTTCAGCATCGTCGCCATCGGCGGCCTATGCTGGCTCCTATTCACGCTGGCTGTCTTCGCACTGCCGTTCTTCGCCGGTGTCAGCGCCGGGACATGGGCCTACCAGACCGGCGCCGGCTGGCTCGGCGCGATCGTCATCGGCTTTGTCACCGCCGCACTGACGCTCGGCCTCGGGCAGTTCATGCTCGTCTTCGTCCGTCCGATATGGATACGCCTTGCGATCGCAATCGCCTTCGTCGCACCCGCGGCGCTCGCCGGCTACCACGCGACGCATGGCATCGTGAAACACACCATGCCCTCCGACACCTGGCAAATCATCTTCTCCGTCATCGGCGCAATCGCCGTTGGCGTCACGGCGCTGATCCGAGTGACAGCCATGACCGCGGCCGGACCAACCGGGCAGAACGTCGCGCGGGCCTGAATATCCTATCCGGCGGCGGACGGCGGGCCGGTTGATTTGTGACCTATCCCGCTCCCTGTCGCCAGGGTCGTTTGCAATCGCGTTGATCGGATCGACGCCTAACCCAGTCAGCGCGCAACGCCCTCGGTGACGGTGCCGGGGGCAATGCCCTGACGGGCGCCCGAAGGCGGTGCGAGTGCCGGAAATGGGCGATCTCGGGGCGACGGGTAGGAGACGGCGGGACGAAGCGTCTGGCAGATCAGGCTGAGCCGCGCTGTCGGGCGTCGTCACGGTCATATCGGTCCGGGATGGTCGCCACGTTCTCCTGTGATGCGTCTCTGTCAGGTCGACCGCTCCAGAACGGCCTCTTCAATGGGCTGATCTGGCCGAAGGTCGGCTGCGCCTCGATCGCCTATGCCGCAACAGCGGCGTCGAAACTTTCTTCCCCTGCCGGCTGCGCCGTCATTCCTCGCGCGCCAAGAAAGCCCCTCCTTTGCTGTCAGGCCCCTGCGGGGTGCGCCGTCAATCGCCTCCGGCCCGTCGATCGCCATCGAGGCCGCAATGGTGCGGGCTCGGGACAGAGTTCAAGGAGAACTACCATGGCGACCATCGGCACCTTCAAGAGGACCGGCAACAACGAATTCACCGGCGAAATCGTCACCCTCAGCGTCCAGACCAAGAACGTCCGCATCGTCCCCGAGGCCCGCGCCACCGGCGAGAACGCCCCCAGCCACCGCGTCTTCGTCGGCCGCGCCGAAATCGGCGCCGCCTGGTCCAAGACCTCGAACGAGGGCCGCGCCTATCTGGGCCTGAAGCTCGACGATCCCAGCTTCAACGCCCCGATCTACGCTAACCTTTTCGATGACGAGGAAGGCGAAGGCTTCAGCCTCATCTGGTCCCGCCCGAACGGCCGCCGCAACGGCGAGTAAGGCCAGCGCGACGCCCCGCCCGGGCAAACCGGGCGGGGCCAAGCGCTTTGCGGGCGACCGAATCAGTTCCGATACCAAAGGCTGTCAGGCCAACCCGTAAAGGCAGTATCGGGTAGCGCCGTCGCTCAAGAGCGACTATTATAGTCGTAGTTCTGGTATGCGCGTCGGTCTGAGTGGGAGGTGATCATGCATGATCACCGCCCGACAATCGCGGGCCGCACGCGCGTTGCTCGGATGGAATCAGGAGACGCTCGCTGACAAGGCCCAGGTATCACTGACCGCGCTGAAGCGCCTCGAATCCGCAAGCGGGCTCGAGGTGTACGAGACGACGCGAGATCAGGTACGTCGGGCGCTTGAAGGCCACGGCATCCTCCTCCTGACCACCGACCAAGGCGAAGGAGTGATGGTCGTTCGTGGGAAAATCGACAAGCGATAGCGTTTTCCTTGCCTACCGCATGCCCCGCGTGCGCCGCGTGCGCCGTTGCCACCAACGGCGCAGTTTTTGCTGCGATGCAACCAAGACACGGTTAACAAACGCCACCGGAATGGATAAGAATGACATCAGGGGACCGGTGTGACCAAGACAGACTTCCTAGACCAGCCGCCTGAAAGCACGATGCTCACGCCCTACGACCGCGAGCACCTGAAAACCTATCTGCGACTGCTGGACGCCGAGGCCGACGGCGCGTGCTGGGAAGAAGCGGTCACCGTCATATTCGGCCTCGACCCTGACAAAGATGGGCAGCGGGCTGAGCGCGTCTACACCAGCCACCTGGCCCGCGCGAAGTGGATGACCGAGAACGGCTTTCGCCATCTGGTCCGGTCGAGTTACCACTGAACGACTGGTGATGCAGAACCTGCATCACGTCGCGCCACCTTCGAACTTCCCAAGCCTCAGACAACTTGGAATCGTGTTCTCCGCATTGCTCGCCCCAGAGAGGCGCGACAGGAGAGTAAGAATGTCTGAGGAAGGAAGCTGGAGAACTGGCTCAGCCTATGACTATATCGATGGTCTAAGTGCGCCAGATATCGCGTGGGAGTTTCTGCGGAGAAACCACGACTACCGCCGCGAATACGCGGAATTACAGCAGGCCGGCCACCTCGCTCCCGACAAAGCAAGGGCTCTGTCCGAGCACTGGGGGTTGTCTTTTCGCTACAGACCCGGCCCTCAATGCGTTGACTGCGGTTATCTCCTGGACCCTTACCGCCGATCCGTTCAAACT